>NZ_JAMQUU010000065.1:0-32079 GCF_025594975.1 Turicibacter sp. T129
CCAAGCTGACTGTGAGAGTTCGATTCTCTTCACCCGCTCCAATTCGAATAGTCGCACTCTTAGAGTGCTTTTTTTGTGTTTATAGATAGAACCTCTACCAGGTTTATTACATATAGTATCTCGTAATAAACTAAAGGTAGGGATAAAACATGAACTTTTTAGCTATTCTACTATTCTCTGCATCTGCTACTTGCGATAGTCTTATTATAGGTTTGAGCTATGGTGCAAGAAAAATAAAAATTTGTTTTACAAGTAATTTAATTGTTGGTCTCATTTCTTGCCTGGGTACTATGCTAGGTATGTATATAGGTAATATATTTAATGGTTTTTTGATTGGTTCAATTACGCAATGGATAGGGAGTGCACTGTTATTTTTATTTGGATTTTATATGTTTTATCAGGCCCTATATAAGCAAATAAAAGCTAATAGTGATGTGAAGATTATTAATGATGCTGCTGATTTAGCAGAGAATTTTGATAAGGACCATTCAAAATCTATTGATATTAGAGAAGCTTGTATGTTAGGTTTATTTTTATGTTTGAATAATTTGGGTTTAGGTATTGGTGCTGCTTTAACAGGGCTTAATATTTATATTACATCAGTAACTTGTTTAATTTTAAGTATCTTATTTATTGAATTTGGATGTCGTTTAACATATAATTTTTTAAGTTACAGTACTGTGAAGTATGCAGAGTATATTGCTAGTGTGATTATTATGTTACTGGCTATTTACCAATTGTTCTTTTAGTTTAGGTCAGGATACAAAAGGATGAAGCGTAGTCTTCATCCTTTTGTATTTTATTGTCGTATTAGTACTAATCTGTTTACTGAGATATGTTATAATAAAGTTAGAATAAACTTTCTAATTTATTAAGATATTTATGATAAAATTTATCCATAATAATTCATAATCTTTATTTAGAACTTATAGGTGATAGTATGACATATATAATTAAAACAAATTCTGTTGAAGAAACTCAGTTACTTGCTGAGAAGATTGGTGGTTGGGTTCAACCTGGTATGATTTTGACTTTAGAAGGTGATCTTGGTGCAGGGAAGACAACTTTTACGAAGGGATTTGCAAAAGGTCTTGATATTAAACGAAATGTAAATAGCCCGACGTTTACCATTATTAAGGAATACCAAGGACGTTTACCACTTTATCATATGGATGTGTATCGTTTAGAAAATGGTGCTGAGGATATGGGATTAGATGATTACTTATTTGGTGATGGTGTTTGTGTTGTTGAGTGGGCTAGTATGATTGAAGATATCCTTCCTAAAGAACGTCTAGATATTAAAGTATATCGTGAAGGTGAGAACGATCGCCGTATTGAATTAACTCCTGTAGGGGAATTTTATGAATCAATTCGTGAGGTGTTATAAAAATGTTTGTTTTAGCTATTGATACATCAAATACTACTTTATCGGTTGCTCTTGTTGAGAATAATGAGATATTAATTGAAGTCGTTGAGGCTACTAAGAATGATCATTCAAAGCGTTTGATGCCGACGATTGAAGCCTTATTTAAAAAAGTTAATCGTACCCCTAAAGAGCTTGACTTAATTGCTGTTGCAGAGGGGCCGGGTTCATATACGGGAGTTCGTATTGGAGTGACTGTTGCTAAGACATTAGCGTGGACATTAAATAAACCGTTAGTAGGTGTTTCTAGTTTAGAGATTTTAGCTCGTAATATTAAAGAAGATGCTTATATTATTCCTTTATTTGATGCGCGTCGTCAAACGGTGTTTGCTGGAGTTTATGAAGGAGCGTCATCGAATGTCGTTATTTCAGATGGACACTATGAATTACAAGGTTTATTAGACAATTTATCAAAAAGTGAGAAAAAAATGTATTTCCTTGGTAATGATGTTGCAAGGTACTGGGATTTAATTGAGTCTGTTCTAGGTGATAAGGTAATTAAGGTGGAAGATGAAAATTTAAATATGCCACATGCCTCTGTTTTAGCAAATTTAGCATTAGAAAAGACTCCTGTAGATAATATTCATCATTTTACGCCGAAGTATCATCGTTTACCAGAAGCAGAAATGAATTGGATGTTAGAACAAAAAAATAAGGGATTATAATGATGAATATTCGTTTAATGAGAGAAGAAGATTTATTTCAGGTTACATCGTTACATGATGTATTATTTAAACAATCTTTTAATTTTGAAGATTATGTGCAAGAGAAGATGTTTCATTATGGGATTGTTATTGAAATCGATCATCAAATTGTTGGTTATTTAGTAGGCCAGATTATTTTTGAAATGTCAGATTTATATTATGTTGCTGTAAATCCTGATTACCGATCAAAAGGTTATGGAAGGTTGCTTGTTGAACAATTTATCCAGGATGCGTGTAAAAACGAAGGTGATACGATGTCATTAGAAGTTCGTATGAGTAATCAGGTGGCGATTCATTTATATGAGAAGTGTGGGTTCATTTCTGTTGGAACTCGTGCAAGGTATTATGCAGATGGTGAAGATGCATTATTAATGACTCGTAATTTTAGATAGAAGTTGGTGATAGTCATGGAAAAAGATATTTTAGTATTAGCGGTTGAGAGCAGCTGTGATGAGACGAGTGTTGCGGTTATTAAAAATGGAACTGAGATTTTATCGAATGTAGTTGCATCTCAGATTGAGAGTCATAAACGTTTTGGTGGGGTTGTTCCTGAGGTGGCAAGTCGTCATCATGTTGAGAGTGTGACGCTTGTTTTTGAAGAGGCTTTAAAGGTAGCAAATGTAACTTGGGATGATATTGATGCGATTACGGTGACCGAGGGGCCAGGTTTAATTGGATCATTATTAATTGGGATTAATGCAGCAAAAGCTTTAGCATTTGCTCATGATATTCCATTAGTCGGTGTGCATCATATTGCGGGGCATATTTA
Source organism: Turicibacter sp. T129 (assembly GCF_025594975.1). NCBI lineage: Bacteria > Bacillati > Bacillota > Erysipelotrichia > Erysipelotrichales > Turicibacteraceae > Turicibacter > Turicibacter sp. T129. The sequence continues at coordinate 2,897 of NZ_JAMQUU010000065.1, forward strand.
TGCGAATCAATTAGTGGAACCTTTAGAGTTTCCATTGTTAGCATTAGTCGTTTCAGGTGGCCATACGGAGTTAGTTTATATGAAGGATCACTATCAGTTTGAAGTGATTGGTGAGACGTTAGATGATGCAGTAGGAGAGGCTTATGATAAGGTGGCTCGTACGTTAAGTTTACCGTATCCAGGTGGTCCACATATTGACCGTTTAGCCGCTGTTGGTGAAGATACTTATAAGTTACCTCGTGTTTGGTTAGATAAAGAGTCTTACGATTTTAGTTTCTCTGGGTTAAAATCAGCAGTTATTAATACCGTACATAATGCAAAACAACGTGGTGAGGAGATTGTTCCTGAAAATTTAGCGGCAAGTTTCCAAGCGAGCGTGGTGGAAGTTCTTGTGGAAAAAACGATGCGTGCGGCACGTGAATATAACGTAAAACAAATTATTGTCGCTGGTGGAGTATCAGCCAATAAAGGACTTCGTAAAGGTTTAGAAGAAGCTGTTGCGAAAGATGGCCATATTAAATTAACGGTTCCTCCATTATCACTTTGTACAGATAATGCAGCGATGATTGGTGCTGCAGGAACGATGGCTTATTTAAAAGGGCATCGTAGTGGGATGGATATGAATGGATTATCAGGAATGGAGTTAACTTCATTATAAAAAAGTAGCCGTAAGGCTACTTTTTTATAGTTGTTGTAGAAATTTTTTTGTATAGGTTAGTCTTTCTTCTCCTATTTCTTTCCCAATTGTGGTGAAAAATTCGAATTTATTTTGTCGAATGTCATCAAAGAGTTGGTGTTGTGTTCCTTCGAGTGCAAGTGCTCTAGCTATTTCTGGAGCTCCAATCCGTTCTAAGGTATAGAGGTCATGAACGATTTTTTCTTCTTCTGTCAGAGGTGAGTGTAATTGACGTTCTAAGCTATAAAGACCATCTTTTATTTGATCAGGATCCCAATTTAAGGAGACAAGTTGTGATAAAGTTTGTGCCATAAATTTAGAATCTGTTTGAAGTTTAGTGAGTAATCCAGAGAAGGTTGCTAGGAAATAAAGTTTAGAAAGGTTTAATGTTTTGGTGTCAAAGAAATTAAGATTTTTGACGATACAGTTAAGAGATTCAGGTTGTGGATAGTAAGGAATTACATAAGTGAGATAATCTTGGAGATTTGTACTAGGGATACGTTTGATTCGTCCAAAAAGATGAACATCGTGATAAGTTCCGTTTTGATAGTAGGCTTGGCGACGTGTGCCTTCATGTTCAAAGTTGAGTGATTGGAGTAGTTTTTGGCTAGGTGTATTATAATCATATATTTCTGATTCGATTCGATGAACACCTTGGTTAAATAAGGTAGTTATTAATGTTTCAAGTGCTTCTTTCATGTAACCTTGCCCTCGGTGTGAGCCGAGCCCAAATCTAAGCCAGGCACAAGTTGCATGTTCATCTAACCAATTGATACGGATATATCCGATAGGCTCATTGGTTTCATTGATTACGAGAATGTAGTAGGGGTCATGATTGTTAGTAATATCTGTTTGTTCAGTTTCTGTGGTGAACTCTTTTTGACCTGTGGACATCTCTTGCAGATCAGGATCATTCTTCCATTGGGCTAGAAGTTTTGCATCAGTAATTTCAACGTTTCTTAAGGTTAGTCTTTTTGTTTTCATAGTATTCCTCCATTTTATGAATGTCAACAGAACACTCGTGACTTTAGTCATGGGAGGTTCAAGTGATGTTTAAGTATATGAAAAAGCTCTATCTTATATGAGATAGAGCTAGAGATTTTATTGGTAGGCGATTTGATTAACTCCCCCTTCGTTGTGTTTAATCTGATTTGCCTAGCTAGTGAACAAGATTTTTTGACTCTTTTTTTGAAAATTCCTCCTTTTGTTACATGATATTCACTACATATTGTGGATATTCAAAAAGTCGTCCAAATGGACGACTTTTTTTATGATAAGCTTAATTCTTCCCAAGTTTCCATAGATTCCATGATTAACTCTTCAAGTTCTTCGATTCGAGCTTGAACCTGTGCTGATTTTTGTGTGTCCAGGTAGACTTCTTCTTGGAAAAGCTCAGCTTTTTTATATTCAAGTTCTTCTTCATAGGCGGCGATTTTTGATTCGATGTCCTCTAGTTGACGTTTACGCTGTTGTTCTAATCGTCGCTGTTCTTTTTGTTTTTGGTAATCTGTTACATTGTTAGTTGTTGTTGCGTTTGACTCCTCAGCTAATTTAGCTGCTTCTAGCTCAGCTAGTTGTTGTTTCTTCTCCATATAATCTGAGTAGTTTCCTAAGTATGATACTACCCCATGCGGAGTAACCTCTAAAATGCGGGTTGCGATTTTATCGATGAAGTAACGGTCATGGGAGATGAAGAAGACTGTTCCTTCATAGTCTTCTAGTGAAAGTTCTAGCATTTCTTTACTATCAATATCTAAGTGATTAGTTGGCTCATCTAGAAGTAAGAAGTTATTTTTTTGAAGCATGAGTTTACAAAGTGTTAGTCGAACCTTTTCACCACCAGACAGTTGGTTAACTGTCTTAAAGACGTCATCTCCTGTAAACAGGAAGTTTCCAAGTAATGTACGAATATCTTTTTCTAGTCGCGTCGGGAAGTAGTTCCAAACTTCATTTAAGACGGTGTTATTAGAAGTTAGGTTTGCTTGTTCTTGATCAAAGTATCCCATGTCTAGGCTTTTACCGTAGTAAACTTCTCCCCCTAACTTTGGTAAGTCACCTGCTACTGTTTTAAGGATGGTAGATTTTCCGATTCCATTTGGCCCAATTAAAGCCACACGATCTAGACGATTAATTTGGAAGTCTAGATGATCTGAGATGATTTGATCTGGGTATCCAACTGTTAAATCTTCTACTTTTAGGACGTCATTTCCGCTTCGGCGATCAATTTCAAATGTAATACCGATTGATTTATCGTTGATTTTAGGGATTTCAATACGCTCCATTTTATCTAATAGCTTACGGCGTGATTGAGCACGTTTTGTTGTTGAAGCACGGACGATGTTTCGACTAATGAAGTCTTCCATTTTTGAAATCTCTTTTTGTTGTTTTTCGTATTGCTTCATGAGGGATGCATAGGAAACTGCCTTTTGATCTATATAATCTGAGTAGTTTCCTTTGTACTTCGTACATTTTCGATACTCAATTTCATAGACCGTTGTTGCAATCTGATCGATAAAATAGCGGTCATGTGAGACGATAACTACGGCACCTGAATATTTTTTTAGGTATCCTTCCAACCATTCGATTGTATCGATGTCTAAGTGGTTAGTAGGCTCATCGAGAATTAGAACATCTGGTTTTTGAAGAAGGAGTTTGGCAAGAGCCAATCTTGTTTTTTGTCCTCCACTTAAGTTTGAGATTTTTTGGTCAAAGCCAATCTCATTGAATTTAAATCGATTGAGAATATTATTGATTTCAGATTCGTAAGTATAACCACTCATTAATTCAAAGCGATGATTTAAGTTTTGATATTGTTCAATAATTCTTAAGTATTGTTCGCTGCTTGGGTCTTCTTCAGCCATTTTAAGGCTTAGCTCTTCAAGCTGGCCTTTTAGTTTGATTGTTTCAGCGAAGACGCTTAACATTTCATTATAGATGGTGTCATTTGAATTAACGTGGCTTGATTGGGCAAAATAGCCTAGGATGACACTTTGTGGCTTGTGGATTTCTCCACTATCGAGGTCGATTTCATCAGCAATCATTTTTAATAGTGTTGATTTACCGGCACCATTACGTCCAACAACGGCAATACGCTCCCCTTTTTTGACTTCAAATTGCACATTTTCAAGAATGGGAGTTCCTGAATAGAGCTTTGTCAATTTGCTAGTTTGTAATAAGATCATTTTGTTTCTCCTTTATATATTAACTTATCAGTAGATATTCGGATTTTATTGTATTTATTTATAAGTATAATGCTTAAAGAAGAGATAAGCAACGGACACTGGATGAAATAATAGTCGAATTTTAAAACAATTTAACATATAGACGTTTTATGCTTCTGACAGTATTCACATTGAATTATTTTCATGTTATTATTGAAATATGGTAAAGGAGGTTTTCTATGTTATCAAATATTCCAAATGCAACGATTAAAAGGTTAGCACTTTATCGTCGCTGTTTCGTTGAATTAGATGAAATGGGCGTTAAACGAATTCAGTCAGGTGAATTAAGCCAAAAAATAGGGATTGATTCTGCTACTATTCGACGTGATTTTTCATATTTAGGTGAATTAGGTCGTCAAGGATATGGATATGAGGTACGCGTTGTTTTAGAGGCATTTAATAATTTATTGAAAACAGAGGATGCACAGAGCTGTGTTTTAATTGGGGTCGGAAACTTAGGGCGTGCACTATTAAAGTATTTTAGCTCAGATAAGTTTAAGAAACGTGTATTTAGAACACCAGTTAACTTAATTGCAGGGTTTGATACAGATGAAAGCTTAGTTGGACAATGTGTAGGTGAATTGCCTCTTTATCATTTAAATGATTTAAAATCGTATATTGAAGAACACCGTGTTACTTATGTTATTTTAACAGTACCACCGACAGTTGCTCAAAGTGTTGCAACATCATTAGAAGGGTTAGGTATTAAAGGTATTTTAAATTTATCTTCTACAGTGATTAATGTGAGTGAAGACATTACCGTTCATGAAGTAGATTTAAATATGGAGTTAGAGACATTATTCTTCTATGTTTTTCAAAAAGAACAAGCAAAACATTAGTACTTTTTAAATTTCGTCCGTTATAAGCTTATAATCAATTGATTATAAGCTTTTTTTCTTTTTACAGGCGATGAATAATGGTAAAATAATGTTATTTTATTGAAAACTATTCAATACATCAGTATAATTATGAGCGATGATAGCGTTTGTCAAACTTAATGGTGATTTTATAACATCAATTAAGGTCATACTAACGATGTCAAATATAATATTCAAGACGTTGCATTCGAAAGAAGCGACAGTGGAGGAGAAGAAAAATGAATCAATCAAGAAAGAAAACCAAGTTTTTAGTTTTACTAACGATGTTTTGTAGTATTCAAGTTGTTTTAATGTTAACACCACTTGGATATATTCCATTAGGCCCAGTTCGTGCCACAACCATGCATATTCCAGTTATTTTAGCAGGAATTTTATTGGGAGTCAAAGGTGGAGCTATTACAGGATTAGTTTTTGGATTGAGTAGTGTGATTATTAATACGATTACCCCAACGATTACATCATTTGTATTTACCCCATTTTATTCATTAGGTGAATATCATGGAAACTTCATGAGTTTAGTTATTGCTATTGGTCCACGTGTCTTACTTGGGGTATTAGCTGCAGTGATTTATCATTGGTTTAAAAATAAAAATAATAAAATGAGATTATTCGGTAGTGGAGTTACGGCTTTAGTTTGTACGTTAATTCACTCCATTTTAGTGCTTGGAATGATCTACTTATTCTTTGGTCCAAGTTATGCGGCAGCCAAAGGAGTTGAAGTTTCAGCTTTATTTGGCTTATTACTAGGAATCATTACGACAAATAGTGTAATCGAAGCCATCTTAGCTACATTAATTATTGCACCATTAACGAAGGTGTTAGAACCAATTACGAAGAAGGTGATTTAGTTGAACAAAAAGACTATTGTATTGGGAGTTTGTGGGGGAATTGCAGCTTATAAAAGTGCACAACTTGCAAGTAGTCTATATAAAAAAGGTTATGATGTTCATGTCATTATGACGAAAAATGCTACAGAATTTATTACACCGATGACATTTGAAACATTAACTCATAATCGTGTATCTGTTGGAACGTTTGATCGCAATTTCCAGTATGATGTGAATCATATTTCATTAGCTAAGCGCGCAGATTTATTTGTTGTGGCTCCAGCTTCAGCAAATTGTATTGCGAAGTTTGCTCATGGATTAGCGGATGATATGTTGACGACAACGTTTTTAGCCGCGTCTTGCCCAAAACTCATTGCACCTGCAATGAATACAGGAATGTTAAATAATCCAATCACACAGCATAATATTGAGATTTGTAAAAAATATGGAATGACTTTTGTTGAATCAGATAGTGGTTATTTAGCATGTGGAGATGTTGGGAAAGGTCGTTTGGCAGAAATTGAGGATATTGAAGATGCCATTGAAAGTTTATTAGTTAAGGACAAGCCTTTAAAAGGAATGAAAGTTGTCGTAACCGCAGGCCCAACTCAAGAAGATTTAGATCCAGTTCGTTTCATGACGAATCATTCAAGTGGGAAGATGGGGTATGCAGTGGCACGTGCTGCTCGTAATTTAGGTGCGGATGTGACGTTAGTAACTGGACCTGTTTCATTAAGAAAGCCAGTGTTCATGGATATTGTTGAGGTTAGAACAGCGATTCAAATGTTTGAAGCAGTCGAGGCTCTAAAAGATGATTATGATATTTTAGTGAAATCAGCAGCCATTTCAGATTACCGAGTGAAGCGTGTGAGTGATCATAAAATGAAAAAGCAAGGTAATCAGTTGACGATTGATTTTGTAACCAATCCAGATATCTTAGCTCATATGGGGCAGTTAAAAAAGGCGGATCAAGTTGTTTGTGGGTTTGCTATGGAGACTCAAGATTTAGTTGAGAATGCTACGAAGAAGTTAGTGAATAAAGGTGCTGACTTGATTGTTGCAAATCAGTTAAATGAAGATGCAGCGGGATTCAAAAAGGATACGAATGTAGTGACGATGTTAACGGGTGAGGACGTAACGAAGTTAGATGTCATGTCTAAAGAAGCACTTGGTTATGAGATTATGAATCGTTTATTACAGATTTTAGTGAAGAAAAGAGGGATAGTATGTTAGTCGTTATTGATGTAGGAAATACGAATATTACACTAGGAGTTTATGACCAGGATGAATTAATTGCAAATTTTCGGCTAACGACTAAATTGCAACGAACATCAGATGAATTTGGAATTACGTTATTTTCATTCTTCCAAACAAAGAATATTGATCCAAAGGGGGTTGAGGATGTTTTAATCTCCAGCGTTGTGCCTAAGATTATGCATTCTTTAACAAATGCTATTCGTAAGTATTTTAATATTGAACCAATCATTGTCGGCCCAGGTATTAAGACCGGTATTAGTGTGAAAACTGAAAATCCAAGAGAGGTGGGAGCTGATCGTATTGTTGATATTGCAGCAGCATATCATATTTATGGTGGTCCAGCGCTTGTTATTGATTTTGGGACGGCAACAACCTATGATTATGTCAATGAAAATGGTGAGTTTGAGTTTGGGGTCACGTCACCAGGAATTGAGATTTCTGCTCAAGCTTTATGGACACAAGCTGCAAAGTTACCTGAAATTGAAATTAAAAAGCCTGCGACGATTATGTGTCGTAATACGATTACGAGTATGCAAGGTGGATTAGTTTATGGTTATATCGGTCAAACGGAATACATTATCAAAAAAGTAAAGGAAGCTGTTGGTAAAGACATTAAAGTGGTAGCGACTGGTGGACTTGGGCGTATCATTTATAATGAAACTGATATGATTGATATTTATGATCCAGATTTAGCTTTTAAAGGAATGAAAGTTATTTATCATAAAACAAAGGGATAAGAAGATTATTGATCGTTGATAAAAAGGAATCAAATGTATTTGGTTCTTTTTTTATGTTCAGGCAAAACAAAAGGAAAATTATGGATTTGTTATTGAAAGTAATCACAGATTTAAATATAATAGGAGAAGTAATTCTACTAATGAGACTTAATGATGATCAGTTGACATCAATTAAGTAAAGCGTTAGGGGGATTAAAAATATTATTCAAGACGTTGCATTCAGAAGAAGCGACAGTGGAGGAGAAAGAAATGAATCAATCAAGTAAGAAAACCAAGTATTTAGTTTTAGTCACCATGTTTTGTAGTATTGAGGTATTATTGATGTTTACCCCTCTTGGATTTATTCCAATTGGGCCGATGAAGGCCACAACCATGCATATTCCGGTTATTTTAGCAGGGATTTTATTAGGAATCAAAGGGGGTGCAATTACTGGTCTTGTCTTTGGGATTTCGAGTGTTGTCAATGCCACGATTAATCCAACGATTTTATCATTTGTATTTACGCCTTTTTATTCGCTTGGCGAGTATCACGGAAATTTCATGAGCTTAGTTATTGCTATTGTACCTCGTGTATTGTTAGGCGTATTAGGTGGTTTAATTTATAGTTGGTTTAAAAATCGAGATAAAAATATGATTGGCGGAGGCGTAACAGCACTATTGTGTACAGTTCTACATACGGCGATGGTATTAGGAATGATTTATATCTTTTTTGGACCAAGTTATGCAGCTGCTCAAGGGTTAGATACAACACAGTTATTAATGGCCTTAATTGGATTGGTATTTACAAATGGTGTTTTAGAAGCCTGTGTAGCTACAGTTGTAATTGTACCATTAGTAAAAGTACTAGAGCCAATGGCTCAAAAAATGGGCTTAACTCATATGAATATAAAGTTAAATAAAGTTGAACGCTAGAGCTTTAAGCTAGGAGTAATTTTCCTAGTTTTTTTTGATTCGTCAAATAATTGATTTTAGTAGGTGATTTTGATAGAAGAATAGGAATAAATGTTAATATTAAGCATATTAATCATTAGGTAGACTATAATAAAAAGGATTTTGGTTTAAAGTATTGCCATTATTTATTCATCTTTGTATAATTTATTTAATAGCACTCATATAGGTAGAGTGCTAAAACGAGGAGGGACATACATGTTAAAACCATTAAACAATAATGTTGTACTTGAGATTGTTGAGGTTGAAAAGACAACAGCTAGTGGAATCATTCTTTCGGGAGAAGCTTCAAAACCAAAACATTCAGAAGGAGTTGTAGTTGCCATTGGTGATGGAAAGTTATTAGATAATGGGAAACGTCATCCAATAACTGTTGAGGTGGGGCAACGTGTTATCTATAACGGATTTGGTGGAACAAAGGTCTCACATCAAGGAAAAGAATTAGTTATTTTATCCCAAGATGATATTTTAGCAATTGTTGAGTAAGTTAAATTTAGTTTAATATATTAATTTTGATTTAAGGGAGGATTTAATATTATGGCAAAAGAAATTTTATTTGCTGAAGATGCACGTCGTGCGATGATTCGTGGAGTGGATAAATTAGCGGATACAGTAAAAGTAACGTTAGGGCCAAAAGGTCGAAATGTCATTTTAGAGCAAAAGTTTGGAACGCCTCAAATTATTAATGATGGGGTTTCAATTGCAAAAGAAATTGAATTAGAAGATAAGTTTGAAAATATGGGAGCTCGTTTAGTAGCTCAAGTTGCAAGTCGTACGAATGATGTAGCTGGAGATGGAACAACAACGGCAACGGTTTTAGCTCAAGCGATGATTCGTGAAGGAAATAAAAATATTGTAGCGGGAGCTAATCCAATAACGATTCGTCGTGGAATTGAGCGTGCTGTGAAAGTGGCTGTTGAAGCATTAAAGGCTAATTCTAAGCCAATCGAAGGAAAAGAATCAATTGCTAATGTAGCTGCGATTTCTGCTGCAGATGAAGAAATCGGGAAATTAATTGCTGAAGCTATGGAACGTGTTGGTAATGATGGAGTGATTACTTTAGAAGAGTCTAAAGGCTTCGAAACAACAATGGATATTGTTGAAGGAATGCAATTTGATCGTGGATATTTATCATCTTATATGGTGACAGATACAGATAAAATGGAAGCTGTTTTAGATAATCCATACATTTTAGTCACAGATTCTAAAGTTGGTACGTTACAAGACATCTTACCAATTCTTGAGCAGTTAGTTCAAACAGGACGTCCAATGATTATCATTGCTGATGATATTGAAAATGAAGCATTAGCAGCATTAGTTGTTAATAAATTACGTGGAACATTCAATGTGGTAGCTGTTAAAGCACCTGGATTTGGTGATCGTCGTAAACGTATGCTTGAAGATATCTCAATTTTAACTGGTGCTCAATTAATTACTGAGGAGTTAGGATTAGACCTTAAAAATACAACATTAGATCAATGTGGACGCGCTGGACGTGTGATTGTAACAAAAAATCATACAACCATTGTTGAAGGAACTGGTTCACAAATTGATATTCAAGCTCGTATTGCTCAAATTCGTGCAGAGTTAGAAAATACGACTTCAGAATTTGATAAAGAAAAATTATTAGAACGTTTAGCAAAATTAAGTGGAGGAGTTGCCGTGATTAAGGTTGGGGCAGCGACTGAAACTGAATTAAAAGAACGTAAATTACGTATTGAAGATGCTTTAAATGCGACACGTGCAGCGGTTCAAGAAGGGATTGTTGCTGGTGGTGGAACAGCTTATATGAATATTTACAATGATGTCGCTAAAATTGAAGCAATTGGTGATGAGGCAACTGGGGTTCAAATCGTTTTAAAAGCTTTAGAAGCCCCAATTCGCCAAATTGCTGAAAATGCTGGAATTGAAGGTTCAATTATTGTCTATAAATTAAAAGAGTTAGATCCGGGATTTGGATATAATGCAGCAACTGATGAGTTTGTGGATATGTTTAAATCAGGTATTGTGGATCCAACGAAAGTCACTCGTTCTGCTTTACAAAATGCAGCGAGTATTTCAGCTTCATTCTTAACTGCTGAAGCAGCTGTTGTGGAAATTGAAAAGCCACAAGCAGTTCAAGCCCCAAGTGATATGGGTGGAATGGGAATGATGTAATAAAAAATCTCTAGATTTATCTAGAGATTTTTTTTATGATGAAATAAGATAAGTTATAATAAAGAAGATAACTATTGGAGGTTTTTATGAAGGGAATCGGAACAGATATTATCGAGATTAAACGTATTAAACAATTAAACCACCGTGAACGCTTTATCCATAAATTATTAAGTGAAGAAGAGTTTAGGTTATATCAATCCTTCCAGCATGAAAAAAGGCAGAATGAATTTTTAGCAGGACGTTGGGCAGCCAAAGAAGCTTTATATAAAGCGTTAGGATCCTATTGTGATGGAAAATCATATAAAGACTTTAGTATTATGAATGATGAACGAGGAAAGCCTTATTTATTAAGCCCAATGCTTGAAAACGTTCATATTAGTATTAGTCACTGTGAGAATTATGCGGTTGCATTTGTCATTTGGGCATAAAAAAATCAGCTAAATTTAGCTGATTTTTTTATTGAATTAGTAACGTCTATCTGGTGCAAATAGTAAACCAATATTAATAAGTCCGGCAATTCCTACTAAGGCGTAAACAACGCGTGAGATGATTGCATCTTGTCCGCCAAATAAGAATGCAACAAGATCGAATTGGAAGAATCCAATAAGACCCCAGTTAATTGCACCAATTACCGTTAAAATCAAAGCAATACGTTGAATTAACGACATAGTTTTCGCTCCTTCCTATTTTGGATATTTATAGTATTTAATTAATAAGGGAGTTTTATGTATTAGAAAGCATAAATTAATTTAATATTTCATAGTATTAATTGAAATTGAACTTAATAAAGAGGTGGATAGCGATGAAGAAATTATGTTTAATGTTCGCAGTAGTGCTTACCGTGCTATTAGCTGCATGTGGAGAAATGTCTCAGCAAGACGTTGTTGACAAGCTCACGAGCAACTTAGAAGATGCTAAGTCATATTATGCAACAGGTGTGATGGAAGTTGATAATAATGGCCAAGTGTATCAGTATAATGTTGAGGTAGCTTATCAAAAACCAGAGAATTACAAAGTTACGTTAAAAAATGAAACAACAAACAATGAGCAAATCATACTAAAGAATGACGAAGGTGTCTTTGTATTAACACCTGCGTTAAATAAGCAATTTAAGTTCCAAAGTGATTGGCCATTATCAAGTTCACAAGTTTATTTATATCAATCATTAATGACTGATATTTTAAACGATGCTGAAGTAAAATTTGAATCTGGAGAAGAGAATTATACATTTGAGGCTAAAGCTAATTATCATGGAAATCGTGATTTAGTTTCTCAAAAAATTACGTTTGATAAAAAATCATTAACTCCAGCAGAAGTTTACGTAGTTGATAGTGAGGGAGAACCTCGTATTTCAATGAAATTCTCTTCATTTAATTTTGATGAAAAACTTGCAGATGGATACTTTGATTGTCAACAAACAATGGAGTATTCACAAGAAACAATGGGTGAAGGTGTTATCAATGTGTTAGATGATGAGTTATACCCAGCTTATTTACCGGAAGGAACAACGTTAGTTAATAAACAAGCGATTGACATTGAGGAAGGTCAACGTATTATTATGACATTTAGTGGTGATCAAGATTTCACAATGATTCAAGAGCCTGTTACATATAATGATTCAGTAGGTGTGGAATCTGTTGCAGGTCAACCTGTAATGATTAATGGAACAATTGGTGCGTTAAGTGAAAATTCAATTACATGGGTTGAAGGTGGAGTTGAGTGTTTCTTAGTTTCTGAGACATTGGATACAGAACAATTAGTTTCAGTTGCAGCATCAGTTTCAAATCTTGCTGAAAAATAAGAGATAAAAAAGACGATAACCTTTAATAGTAGATAAAAATTAATAGTAAGAGAAGTAATCTAAGTTAAAGATTGCTTCTCTTTTTTATGTTAGTCAAAAAAATGTAATAGTTGATAAATCAGATTAAATGGATAAAACTTTGATTTTTTATGATCTTACAATTGGAATAATTTAATTTGAGTTGATTAATATAATTTTTATCATCGAATGTAATGATAATTTCACACTTTTCACTTACTATTTGACTATGTCCCAGGAATCGTAATTTTTCAGTATAACGAGTGGGAGATTCTGATAGGATATTAGAAGATATAATGGATTTGGTTATAGTTAAACACAGTAAACTGATGACAATGACTAAAGAGCTTATTATAATCAGTGAGATTATTTTATGATGACTCATCTGCTTCATGGAAACCTCCCCTATCTGAAAAGAAACTCTTTAGTTTATATTAAAAAAACTATGTTTTTCGTGTGTACAAAATGTATTCATTTATGTTAAATTTTAAATAGATATTTTTTCACTATTGGAGAGTGTTAGGATGAGTACAAGATATAAAGTATTAGTGGCGGAAGATGAAGTGAAAATTAGAGAGATTTTAGTGGATTTTTTAACGGATTATTATGAAGTGATTGAAGCTAAAGATGGGGAGGAAGCACTACGTTTATTCCATTCACAACAAATTGATTTAGTGCTCTTGGATTTAATGATGCCAGGAAGAGATGGGTTTTCTGTTTTAAAGGAGATTCGCTCAGTGTCTAAGGTGCCAGTCATGATTTTAACAGCACGCTCTAGTGTGGAAGATCAAGTTAAAGGTTATGATTTAAAAGTGGATGATTATGTTACAAAACCATTTGATAATAAAGTTTTAGTAGCAAAAATCAATCGTCTATTAGCTCGTGTGAATGAAGAAGATGAAGTAGAAACCTATGAGCTTGCTTTTGATGGGTTAGTTGTGAATAAATTATCACGTACGGTTCGTATTGATAATGAATTAATCGATTTTAGACCAAAAGAATTTGATTTATTAGTCTTTTTAATTGAAAATCACCGTATTGCTTTAGATCGTGATCGTATTCTAGATGCGGTATGGGGAATTGATTATTTCGGTGATACCCGAGTCGTGGATACACATATTAAAAAAATCCGTAAAAAATTAGGAACATACGCGAAGTACATTCATACGGTATTTGGAGTTGGATATAAATTTGAGGTGATCTAAAGTTGCGCTTAGCTACCAAGATTTTTTTATTACTTTTTGGCTTGTTTTTTGCAACGATTAGTTTAGACATCGCAGCCCAATATTATTTTTATGATTTTGCTTATCCAAGTTATAAACAAAATCAAATTTATCAGCTCGTTTACGATATAAAAGAAGAAGTCCCCAATTTTGAGCGACACACCAATGACTTTTTTTCGTATATGAATGAGCTTAAAAGCGAGTATTTAGTTCAATACAAGCTTCATAGTTCAAATACTTCGCAGTTAAATTTAGATCGTTTAACTGATAATGATATTTTCTTTGAATCCAAGAATGAAGAAAATGTGACAACATATCACTATTATACGAAGATTACGTTTAAGGGTGGAGAGCAATGGATTATTGAGGTTTCTTATTCTTTGCAGGTCTTAGGGGAAATGTTATCAGTTTTCACGAATTACTATATTTTCATTTTTATGATTCTCGCGATTTTAGTTCTGTTTTTTGCCATTTGGCTGACCGAACATATTACAAAACCGCTACTTCATATGAAGCGGGTAACAGAAAATATAGCAAATATCAATTTTACAGAAAAATGTGAAGTGACATCTGATGATGAATTAAAAGAGCTGGCAACGAATATTAATATAATGAGTGATAATTTAAATAATACGTTAACGAAGTTAAAGGTTGCGAATGAGCGTTTACAAGATGATATTGCACGTGAGCGTGAGTTTGAACAAATGCGTTCAAATTTCTTTTCAACGATTTCTCATGAATTAAAAACACCGTTAACCATTATTAAAGGGATTGCAACACGAGTAAAATCAAAACCTATGTCACAGGATGATGTGAAATTACAGCTAGAATCGATCATTGAAGAGGTTGATCGAATGACGATGATGGTTCAAGATACATTAAATTATATGAAGATGGAAAATCCAGAAGATTTTTTAGAATATAGTAGTTTCAATTTGAAGATGCTGGTTGAGCATTTAAATAAGAAAGTGGAACATCTAATGGGCGAGAAACATCTACATATTCATTTAGATTTAGATGATGTTTATGTTGAGGCAGATTCAGAGCAAATTATGACAGTTGTAACAAACTTATATTCAAATGCAATTCGCTATACTCCAGATGGAGACCATATATATGTGACACTGAAACGTTATGATGATAAAGTTCGATTTGAGATTGAAAATACAGGGATTTTTATTCCAGAAGCTGAAATCGATCGTATTTGGGAACCATTCTATCGTCTTGAAAAGTCACGAAACCGAGATAGTGGGGGAACAGGTCTTGGGTTATTAATTACAAGTAAAATTTTAAAGATGCATCACAGTAAGTATGGAGTCATGAATACTGATCGTGGGGTGAAGTTTTACTTCGATTTAAATATTGATCCAGACTTTGATGAATAAGTAGGGATGTAAAGTAGTCATTTGCTTAGCCAAATGGCTATTTTATTAACTAAATATAGAGTGAGAAAAAGGGGAGAATGACATGAAGATTAAAATTAATAGTCATGCAACAACAGTTAAGCCATCAATTATTAGGGAAATGAAAGTATTAGCTGATAGTTATAAAAATGTGATTGACTTTACGCTAGGGGAACCCCATATATCACACCATACTTATGAAACAATTCATGAGGGATTACATCAACGTATCATGAGAAGCCCAATCGGTTATTCACATCAATACGGCGTTTTAGAATTAAGAGAAGCTATCGCAGAATATTGTCAAACCCATTACAATCAAGATTACGATCCTAAAAGTGAAATTGTTGTAACAACGGGGGTATCGGAGCCAATCAGTGCGGTGCTTAAAACAATTTTAGAAGAAGGTGACGAAGTGATTATCTTCTCACCATCATTCACACTGTATAACAGTAATGTTAAGATGTACGGAGGAAAAGTTGTTTTATATGATATGATTGCCAATGAGATGAAGGTAAAATCAGATGTATTAAGTGAGCTGATTACACCAAAAACAAAAGCGATTCTAGTAAATTCACCTTGTAATCCAACAGGTAAAGTTTTTTCTAAGGAAGATAATGAAGCTATTTATGAATGTATTAAGGATCATCCTATTTTTGTGATTAGTGATGAAATTTATCGTGAGATTGTATTTGATGGAGTTGAATGTCCTTCTTTATCAGATTATCAGGATTTAAGAGATCGTATGTTTATTTTAAATGGAGTTTCTAAATCATTCGCCATGACTGGATGGCGTATTGGTTACGTATTAGGACCAAAAGAATACATTCAGATTGTTGCAGTTGTTCATCAAAACTTTGTAGCTTCAGCTTCAACGATTTCTCAGTATGCGACGTTAGAAGCTTTGAAACATCCAGAATTAACTAAAAACATTTGCTCTCTTTATAAGCGTAATCGTAATTATGTATATGAACAATTAAAACCATATTTTAAACAGGTTGTTTTACCAGAAGGTGCTTTTTATTTATACCTAGATGCTAGTAATTATGGCTTAAGTTCATATGAGTTCGCTATTGAATTATTAAAAGAACAACGAGTAGCACTTGTTCCGAGTGTTGCATTTGAAGCGCAGGATTCTGGATATGTTCGTTTGTCTTATTGTTGTGATTTTGAAGTTTTAAAAGAAGGAATTGCCCGTATACAAAATTTTAGAAAAAGTTTGTAAAATGATAACTAAGCTAACTATTTATGATAAAATACTGTCAGAATTTATATCTATTGAGTTTAGATGATTATAGCTTCTATAGATAGTCTGTGTCCATCATGTTTTAAGGCATTAACTTGGATGTAGATCATGTCAATGATGAATCTGCTTCTATATAGAAGACTTGAAAATGGAGAGAATTCAAGTTGATAATCTATTGAAATGAAGCATCTTAAACGATAGATTAAGAAATGCTTAGTTGAAAGAGAGATGGCAATGAAAAAAAATAATAAAGGATATAGTTATCGTCCAAATCAGCGTAGAAAAAGAATCAGAATTAATAAGATACGATTTACCATCTTTGTTCTTAGTTGCTTGACTATTCTTTTTGGGATTGGTTTTGGAATTAAAGCATTACTGACAGATAAAGTAGAAGTAAATATCGGACTGACGGATGATTTAAATCCGGTTGAGGGAGAGAGCATGTATAAATTATCATTAACATGGGAATCCTTAGCTGCCGATAAGTATAAAGATATTCAAATTACAGTAAATGATAAGAAATATGTGTTAGAATCGGGTTCAAATAAGTTTGAGGTTGAATTAACTGAACCAAATGAAGCTTATGAGGTAACATTTAAAGCGAAGAAGAAGGGGCTAGTTTTTTCAAATACAGTCAAAAAGGTTATTAATACATTTTCAGATAATGATACGTTAGAACAATCGGTCTCTAATTTAAAGATTGAAAATGATATCTTATCATTTGAACATGAAATTCAAAAAAATTCGAACATAGAATTTAATACACAATCAATAATGTATGAGGCCGTTGATTTAGTTAATCAAATCAGTTCGCAAGGAAGAACAGAAATCATCAGTCAAAATCAGGATTCCGTTATTCTTGAGGTCTCAATTCCAATGGAGAAGTTCAAGGATAGTCCAACGGTTTCAATAAAGATGGATACTATCGTTAATAAACTTCTTTTGTCAACGTCAGTTAAAGATACAGATCTTCAAGTGAATCAAGTAAATGTTGAACCATTTAATTTGGTATTTGAGAAACAGGATTTGATTTTGATTAACAATAATTTAGAACATTATAATTATGCCGACCATGATTTTTATGCGGAATCACTTCATTTAAAATTAGATTTAAAAGAGGAGATTTCAACGTATCAACTCGTTAATTCCTCAGGACGTGTTGTTGTGGATGAGCCTTATTTATCTCAAGGAAATCAAGGGATTGAGTTATCCCATTTAGCGGAGGATCAATATATTATAAAAATTAATAATCTACCCGTATATGTGACTGACTCTTTATGTGAAACGTGGTATACCGTTACGAGAAATGAAAAGGCTAATCAAGTGACACTTCAACCAAAAAATGGTCAGTTATCGCTTAAAATCGAGAAAGTAGATGAGTTACCTGAGAATGTTTATGATATTTTGATTGATCCAGGACATGGTGGTTTAGACGGTGGAACAGTGGCGGGTGATTTAACGGAGGCAGAGGAAGCGCTCAAGTTATCGAAGTATCTTGCAAAGCGTTTAGAGGATCATGGATTAAAGGTCAAATTAACGCGTACCGATGATTTAGATCCGGCGGGTCCAGGAAATTTTGATTATGGGAAATCTCCCTTCTTTGATGAAGGTCGTGTGGAACAAGTTTATCGTTATCAAACAAAATATATGTTATCGAATCATTTAAACTCTTTTGATAAGTCGTTAGAAGGGTTTGAGATTTATAGTTCAGTTGTTGCCGATAATGATTGGGCTTCAAGAATCGCAACTAGTTTAACAAAGGCTGGACAAGATCCTCGTGATGCTGAAAAAAATGAGTTTAGAGTATCAGAAGGATCGTATAAGAAGTATTATTTATGTACAGGAACAACTTATGAAATTGAATATGGTTGTGCTAGTGATTATATGGATTTTTTATATATCATTCGTGAGACGGGTGGTCGTCTTTCGCAGTCTTCAGCACTATTAGATTATAATGAGAATTACACAATGATTCCGAATTATGGTGCAGAAACAATTTTAATTGAGTATGCTTATTTAGATAATTCAAAAGATTATAAAGAGTGGATTGAAAATTGGCAAGCGTGGGGAGAAGCAGTTGTTAAGGCAACTGTCGAATATCTAGGTATTAAATATCAAAAGTAAAAAGAGTGGTTAATCCACTCTTTTTACTTTATGTAAGTCCTTTCGAAGTTTTTCACAACGTAAAAACTTTGAGGGGCCTACCAACGGTAAATAAATTTTGTTTGAAAACGGTAGGTTACTCAAGCTCTAGTAGTCGAGGAAAGTTACGAGTTCATTAACTCACTCCGTAGCGGAGGCAACCCATCCTCTAGCAGTTAATGAACTAAGACTGATTAGAAATTGTAAAATATACTTCTGTTTCTGTGTAAAAGGTGATAAATCATTTATATTAAGTTGTCTAAAATTAAAATGTTAAAACATCATAAATACAAGCTAACGTAGTATTCGTAAAATTTTTTCATGTAAACGGTGACTACTTTTTATACATTATAGATAGAATATACACTTTTTGGGGGAGCAAAATAAAAATAAGTTGAATGGAATTTGGTGAAACTGATGGTATATAAGTCACAGAATTTTTTAAAAGTGTCTCTGAATAATAATGGATACAAAATGTATTTTATGTTATCATATTGTTTAGATTTTTAACATTTTATATTAGTAGAAACTCATTAAAAAGGAGAGGAAATAATGGAAAATCCAAAGAAAGTATTAATATTAACTGCTCCTTTTGGTAGCGGACACTTACAAGTCTCTAGTTCATTAACGGAGGAATTTTTAAAGCATAATAATGTGGTTGTTGAAGAATATGATTTATACTCTGAAGAATTTCCGACCCTATCTAAAACTTTACAAAAAGCATATTTAAAAACTTATAAACCGATTGGAAAAGATGTTTATCGTATGCTTTATTACGGATCAAGCTATGCAGTTCATGATTCATTCCAAGCTAAGATATTAAAACCATACTTAGAATTTGGAATTCGTTCATTACGTAATAAGATTCGTTCGTTTGAACCAGATGCAATTATTAGTGTCTTTCCAGTGACTTCTTTATATACGTTAGAGGAAAAGGGATTTAAAATTCCTATTTATACGGTGATTACAGATTATTATGCGAGTGGATTATGGCTATATAAAGGGGCTCGTCGTCATTATGTAGCTAATAATCGTATGGTTGCTTGGGGAGTCGCAAATGGGCTTACTCAAAATCAATTTATGTTAACAGGAATTCCGATTCACGGGAAATTTTATAAAGAGTTAAATCGTCAAGAGCTATACAGAAAATATGATTTAGATCCAGCTAAACGAACAGTGTTAGTAGCTGCTGGAGCACATGGTGTTGTCTCACATGTAGATGATATTGCCGAACGTTTAGCTTCACAACCTGAAATTCAAGTCGTAGTGGTATGTGGGAATAACACGAAGTTATATGACCAAATAGTCCAATTGTCAAAAGATTATCATAATTTAAAGGTGCTAGGATATTGTACGGAAATGCATGAGTTATTGGAAATTGCAGACTTAATGGTGACAAAACCAGGTGGGATTTCATTAACGGAGGCAGCGGTTAAAGGTGTTCCAGTTATTTTATACAATCCAGTATATGGACAAGAACTTGAAAATGCTAAATACTTCTCAGATAAAAATGCAGCAGTCATTGTTTCAAGTGAGTCAGAATTGATTTATCATGTGTTAATTATTTTAAATGAAGAAGGACTTCTTGATGAGATGAAAAATAATATTAAGCAATTATCTCGTGAATATTCTGCAAAAACAATTGTTGAGGATGTGTTAAAAGATAGTGATGAATATTACAAGCAGTAGTTATAAAGTGTTAAAATTAACACACTTAAAAGCTCAAGATTATGAAGTAGCGATTCAAACACCGAATCAACATGTTGTTTTATTGCCTGTTCATGAGGAATTAGTTTTAAAGTTCCGTCTGGTTGAAGGTAAAGAATTAGATGAATGTCAAATTACAGAACTAAATGGAAAGCTAGATTTAGGGCGTGCTTATCAATATGCTCTAAATTTATTATCTCGAAAATCTTATACGACAGCACAAATTTATGAGAAACTAGAGGCTAAAGAGTATGAGATTGAAATTATCCAAGAAGTTTTAAAACGTTTAGTTGATGTGGGATTATTGAATGATGAACAATATACCAGTTCTTATATTAATCATCAGGTGATTATGGGAAAGAAAGGTCCTAATAAAGTCAAACAAGAATTGTTACAAAAAGGAATTTCTGATCGTTTGATTAATCAATACATGCCAGTTTATGAAGAAGAAATACAGATTGAGCATGCAACAAAACTTGCTAATCAGGTCATTCGTATGAATACAAAATACGGGCCTCACTTTATTAAACAAAAGATTTGTCAACATTTAATGACCAAAGGATTTAATCGATCTGTCATTGACAAGGCAATTGAAAATATTAAACTTGTAGAAGATAGTGAGGAAGAGAACCCAATTTTGGTTAAGGAAATTGAAAAACTTTATCGTAAGCATCACCGTCTTATGGGATATGAGAAAAAGACAAAAGTGGTTCAGTCGCTAATGCGAAAGGGATTTAGCTACGATGATATTTCAACTGTTTATGAACGTATTTGTGAAGAGTTAGAAGATGAATAATAAGAGAGGGGCTCTTTAGGGCCTCTTTTCAATTCGATAGAAGGAGAATTTTTAATGTCACAACCAATCTATTTGAAAGTTAAGCAATTAATTGAAGACGATATTAAACAGCTAGTTCCTAATGCAATGATTCAATCAGAACGAGATTTAGCTATTAAATATGAAGTATCTCGAATGACAGCTAGAAAAGCTATTGAAGCACTAATAAGAGAAGGTAAATTATATCGTAAGGATAAGGTTGGAACTTTTGTAGCTGATGATAAGCTACATGAACCGGTTGCAGAGTTAGTTGGATTCACTTCAGAAATTAGTAGTAAAGGGATGCGGCCTCATACAAAGGTTGTGAATTATGAAATTATTGAAGCTGACGAACGGATAGCTAAGCATCTAGAAATTAAAGTGAATGATCGTGTTCATAGTTTATTAAGGCTGCGAATGGCAGATGATAGACCAATGACGCTTGAGCATACTTATATTCCATTATCGGTTGTGAAAGAATTACCAGAGTCAGTGATTCATAGTTCAATTTATGCGTTTCTGGATCAAGAATTGAATGTTAAAATTGCTTCTGGTTCTCAGATGGTTTCGGCTATCAAAGCAGATGAACAGGTATCGGAATTATTAGAACTGCCATTGCATGATCCACTCATTTATTTAGAGTTAACGTCTATTTTAATGAATGGCCAAGTGCTTGAATTTGTTGAGACTTATGCAAATCCTCAAAATTACAAGGTCATGATTCACTCACGTCGAAAATGGTAATAATAAGAAAAAATCAATATCAGAGTTGACAAATATATGACTAAGAGCTAAAATGACACTGTAAATTGAATTCATTTAATAAATCTTCGAGGCAGGGTGTAAGTCCCTACCGGCGGTATAGCCCGCAAGCCGTATGGTTGATCTGGTTAAATTCCAGAGCCGACAGTTATAGTCTGGATGGGAGAAGATTCGTTTTTGATATACTCTTTTTTAGATATATCTCACGAAGATTTATTAACGTGAGATCTTTTTGCATTTCACAAAAAGTTTTTATTTACAAAAATATCTTAATTTAGGAGGAGAGTATATGAATAACTCTAAAAATTTATTAAGTAACACAAAAAGTCTTGTTTTATTAGGAGTTTTTATTGCGTTAGGGGCTATTTTAATGTTAATTGAAATCCCTTATCCACCCGTTCCATTTTTAAAATTTGATTTAAGTGAGTTAATTGTTTTATTAACAGTTGAGGTATTTGGGTTAGTTCCGGCTATTATTGTCGCGGCTGCTAAATCAATTGTAAATATTATGTTAGGAATGAGTGCAACACCTATGCATATTGGATCCATTACAGCATTCATTGCCTCAACAACAATGGCTTGTTTATACGTACTTGTAAAAAAATATCTTTCTGGAACTACAGTCGTAAACAAATCATTACGTTTTTTATTAGTGATTACTGGATTTTCTTCTATTTTAACACTTTGTAACTACTTATTTATTACACCAATTTACTTCGGTGGATTATGGTTTACAGATGTAATTGGTTGGGCAACGCTAGAATCATTTATTCCAGGATTACCATTTGATTTAGGATATGGAGCGGCGATTGCATTTGTTTATCTCCCATTCAATGCAATTAAAGGATTACTTGTTTTAGGTATATATGAAATGATTGCACCGCGCTTATTAGTCGCACTTCAAAAGATTTTAAAAAACCTGAAATTATCACCAGTGGTGTCAGAATAAAACAAATTATGATGTAATTTAGGGAGGAGGTGTTTACCTCCTCTTTTTTTGATATAATGAATGATATAAGAAATAGTAAAGTTTTCACATAGCATAAAGTTATTATTGCTACAGATAGCTTATATGTCTAACGTTTAAATTCTTGAACTTTTTCGTAGTTGATGTAAATTATTTATCAAATTTTATATAGAGACTAATAAAAATCGAAGGGGAATCAGATGAAAAAGATTATATATGTTATTTTATTTATCTTAGTATCTATCGGTTTATATCGCCATGTAAATGAATTGACATTAGGTTCAGAAAAAGTGTTACATGTATGGGTGAGCAGTGAAGAATACGAAGTGTTAAAAGATTTGAATCCAAGATTTGAATCAATGTACGATGTAGATGTACAGATGAAAATTGTCACATCTGAACAAGTTCTCTCTACACTTCCTTTGTATATTACTTCATCTGAATCCCCTGATATTATTACAGCTTCCCACACATTGATTTCGGATTTAGTTGCGATGAATGCCATTAGTCCAATTAGTGAAGTGTTTGAAACATTCAATATACTACCCACTGTTAAATCAGGATTTAAGGTAAAAGGTGAGTACTATGGGATTCCATATAATGCTCAAACAGATATTCTATTTTATAATAAAGAAATATTTGAAGATGGTATTAGCTCCTTTGCTCAATTAAATGATTATACCGATGTATCTTTAGCGATTGATTATCAGAGTATTTATCATGTTAATCCATTTATTACTGGATTTGGAGGATACACGGTTGGGATTGATAATTTTGGTGATACGAATTTTTATGATATTGGACTAAACAAGGAAGAATCGATACAAGGGCTAACCGCTATGCTTCATTTGCTTGATAAGAAACTTCTTTACAATGATGAGTTTGATGTATATCAGTCATTTATTAATCATATAACTGATTTAATGATTGCACCGGCATCTTTAATTCCGTCTTTAGAGACGGTTTATCCCAATTTAGGATATCAAGCGATTCCGAACTTTGTCGAGGAAATTTTGCCGTATACTTATATGAGGATTGATACGTATCAAGTGACACGTTTGAGTCAAGATAAAGAGTTAGCTATTGAGTACTTAAAATTCTTGTTAACTGATGAGGTTGCAGCAGCTCGTTATGAAATGAATCGTGCAATTGCCCCTGTAGATTATGAGAATTTGATTTCACAGGATGCTTATTATACGGTGATAAAAAAACAATTACACCGTTCAGTGCCTCTTCCGAATCAAGTTGAATTTAGTTATGTTTATTTACCATTTCAGCAAGCTGCACAACAATTTTTAATGATGCCTGATCGGATTCAATCCATTATGGATGAGGCTGTTGGTTGTATTAATGATGAATTAGAAAGTGTCATTCAATAAAGAGTAGGATTAAATATTCCTGCTTTTTTTATTTAAATAGGTAATCGGTTTTAGGAAGTTGTTCATTGTGTTTCTAGGTAAGGGTAGATATAATAAGAGTATGACTTGAAGCGCTTTAATTAGTGTTATGAAAAGGGGGATATATTTATGGAGAAAAAATGGTGGCATCGTTCAGTCGTGTATCAGATTTATCCAAGAAGTTTTAAAGATACGAGTGGAAATGGTGTAGGAGATTTAAGAGGAATTATTGAGAAATTAGATTATTTAAAAGAGCTTGGGATTGATGTGATTTGGCTATCCCCCGTTTATAAATCACCGATGGATGATAATGGGTACGATATTTCTGATTATCAAGATATCGCACCGGAGTTCGGAACGATGGCAGATATGGATGAATTAATTGAAGAAGCAAATGCTCGTGGGATTCGCTTGGTGATGGATTTAGTTGTTAATCATACAAGTGATGAACATCCTTGGTTTTTAGAGGCAAAAAAATCAAAAGATAATCCATATCGTGATTATTATATTTGGCGTGATCCTGCAGAAGATGGTGGAGTACCAAACGATTTAGGCTCAACGTTCTCAGGGCCAGCCTGGGAATATGATGAGACAACAGGTCAGTATTATTTCCATTTATTTAGTAAACGTCAACCAGATTTAAACTGGGAAAATCCAAAAGTACGAGAAGAAGTTCATCAAATGATGAATTTTTGGCTTGAAAAGGGCATTGGTGGCTTCCGTATGGATGTAATAGATTTAATTGGAAAAGAGGTTGATCGTAAGATTACAGGAAATGGTCCACAACTTCATCCATTTTTACAAGAGATGAATCATAAGTCTTTTGGAAATTATGATGTATTAACTGTTGGTGAAACATGGGGAGCAACCCCTGAAATTGCGAAATTATACTCTGATCCAAAACGTCATGAGTTATCGATGGTTTTCCAATTTGAACATGCCTCTATTGACTGGGATCCACAAGAAGGAAAATGGCGTCCAACAACATTTGATTTTATCAAATTTAAAGAAATTATGAGTAAATGGCAAACATCCTTGAATGGTGAAGGTTGGAATTCATTGTTTTGGAATAATCACGATTTACCACGTATTGTTTCTCGTTGGGGAAATGATAAAGAATATCGTGTGGAAACCGCTAAAATGTTTGCCTCAATCTTACATTTAATGCAAGGAACGCCTTATATTTATCAAGGTGAAGAAATTGGGATGACGAATGTTCATTTCGAATCACTTGATCAATATAACGATATTGAGACATTACAATTTTATCGAGATAATTTGAAAAAAGGTTATACACATGAGCAGATGATGGATGCTATTTGGAAAAATGGCCGTGATAATGCGCGTACACCAATGCAATGGGATGGATCAGAACATGCCGGATTTACAACAGGTCAACCTTGGCTACAAGTTAATCCAAACTATGAATCAATTAATGTATCTAATGCATTAGATAATAAAGATTCTATTTTCTATCATTATAAGAAATTAATTGATTTACGAAAAAATAGTGAATATAGTGATACGATTATTTATGGAGAATATAAGTTATTACTACCAGATGATGAGCAAATTTTTGCTTATATTCGTGAAGATGAGAACTATAAATTATTATTAGTGGCAAACTTCAGTGAAGAAGAGGTAACAAGAGCTATTGAAGGAGAAGTGAATCAAGTGATTCTGTCAAATTATGATGCAACAGATTATAATCTTTCATCTCTTAAATTACGACCTTATGAAACAGTAATCTTTGAATTAAAAAAATAATGACTAAAAGGCACCGTTTTTGTTGAAGCGGTGCCTTTTTTTGCAATGAGTCAAAAAACAACAATTGGAAGCGGATACAAAAAGTAAAATAAAAAATATGAAGAATTCGGAACATTTTTATGGAAAAAAGGTATAAAATCTGATAAAATCATTCATTTATGCTTATTTTGGGAACAAATTCTCTTTTAGGACACATTTTGGACATAATTATATGGAACAATTAAAGTAAGAACAGAGAGAATGATATAAAGTAAAACAAATTTATAGATTCTAAACAGTCACCAAGACTAGAAAGCTACTTTATTACAACTAGTAATAAAGCATGGAGGTCGTAATGATATGAAGAAAAAAATTGTAGGAGTATTAATCGCTACGATGATGTTAACAGGGAATCATCAAAAAGTAGCAGAGGCATCGCCATTAGCAACACAGAATGTTGTTTATCGAGTATATATAGATGATGAAGTGGTAGGACTTATCACAGATAAAGAAGAATATGAAGAATTTGTAGTTCAACAGAAAAAAGAGTTATCGAAGCAATATCCTGAACAAGTGGTTATTAAGTCACCGACAAATGTTCGTCTAGAAGAAGAGGTAACTTTATTACCACTTACGACAATTGATAATCAAGCTGTTTTAAAAACGGTAGCTAAGAAAGCAAATTTCCAAGCATCGGCTTATAAGATTTCAATTGATGAATCAACCTTTGTTGTACAAGATGCTAATGTTGTTTCTAATACATTATTAGAATTAATGGTTTATTATACAGGTGAAGAGGATATACAGAAGATTATGGATATTGAAAATCCAATTGAACCTTTAATGGAATCAGGATCTCAATATATTGGGGCTAAAGTGGTAGAAGCAGTTAAAGTTGATACAGCTTATGCTAATCCAGATGAAATTTTAACACCAGAAGAGACACGTCGCATGGTATTATACGGTGAAGCTAAACCAAAAGAAACTGTCATTTTTGATGAAGATTCATCATTGTGGTACATCGCTAATGACCATGGAATGACTGAAGAAGAGTTGATTTTATTAAATCCTCAGGTTAAAGGTTTAAAGTGGTCAGAGCTATTAGGAATGGAGTTAGATGTCACGCCATTAAATCCAATGATTACTGTTGAAACAGAAAAAGAAAAAGTAGATATTTCAACAATTGCTTATGAAACAGAGTATATTGATGATGATACGATGGTCAAAGGACAAACGAAGATTCAACAAGAAGGTCAAAATGGTGAGTCTTTAAAACGTACAAAAATTGTTTATGAAAATGGCTCACAAGCTTCATTAGAAGTTGTTGAAGAAAAACAATTATCAGAACCTGTGAACAAGGTTGTTGTGCGTGGAACAAAAGTTGTCTCAGGTGTTGGAAATGGAAGTTGGGTTTGGCCAACAACAAATCGTAGTGTCACATGTGGATATTTATGTTATAGTGGTCATTATGCCATCGATATTCAAGCTTATATTGGACAACCAGTTTATGCAGCTGACAATGGAGTTGTTGTAAGTGCCGGATATAGTGGTGCATATGGTTATAATATTTTAATTAACCATAAAAATGGATATTACACACGATATGCACATTTAAACTCTTTAAGTGTATCAGCAGGTGATACGGTTCAAGGCGGTCAAACAATTGGAGAAGCTGGAAATACCGGAAATTCAACGGGACCTCATTTACATTTCGAGATTCGTACGAATACAGGTAGCCAACCAAGTTATGCACCAAATCCATTAGATTTTTATTAATTAAAAGCATGAAACCTCTAGCGATTAGTATACTATAAAGTATACTCGGTTAGAGGTTTATTTTTTTATCGTTGTTTTTGTAGTGAAATTGTATAAACCCAGTCGACTTATTGACAAATAACTATGAACTTGATATATTAATCTACATACAAAAATAGTAAATTATAGGAGTGTGAATTGTTTTGGACCCGTCCATGTATTACTTAATACTTGTTATCATGATTATTTTATCAGCATTCTTTAGTGCTTCTGAGACTGCTTTTTCGAGCGTAAACTTAATTCGTTTACGTCAATATGCGGAAGATGGTCGTCCAGGTGCTAAAAAAGCGCTGAATGTAGCCGAGCGATTTGATGAAGTTTTATTAGCTATCTTAATTGGAAATAATATTGTTAACTTAGCATCAGCGTCACTGGCAACCATTGTAGCAACGGAGGTTTTACACTTAGGTGCATCTGGTGCCCCAATTGCCACAGCTGTTATGACTATACTTATTATTATCTTTGGTGAAATCTTACCTAAATCATATGCCAAAGAAAATTCAGAGTCTTTAGCCTTAGCTATCGGGACAATTTATTATTATATGATTATTATTATGAAGCCTTTAATTAAGATCTTTATGGTTTTAAAAGACTTTGTTGCTAAGTTATATCGTAAAAAAGATGATGAACCATCAGTCACTGAGGATGAATTAAACGTAATCATTGATACAATGGAAGAAGAGGGGGTATTACAGCAAGATGAGGTTGAGATGCTTCAAAGTGTCCTAGATTTAAGTGAAACTTTTGTTAAGGATATTATGACACCTCGAGTTGATGTCATTGCTGTAGACGTTCACGATTCTACTGAACATATTAAAAATGTCTTTTTAGAAGAAAAGTATTCGCGTATCCCTGTTTATGATGAATCACGAGATAATATTGTAGGAATTTTATATGAGCGTGATTTATTCTCTGCTATTATTGAAAGAGGATCGACTGAAGATATCGTGATTGCAGATATTATGCGTGATCCGATGTATGTTTCATATACAATGCGTGTTTCTGACTTATTAACTCGTCTACAATTAGAAAAGCAACATTTAGCGATTGTTGCAGATGAATATGGTGGAACTGCTGGACTTGTCACAATGGAAGACGTTCTTGAAGAAGTTGTTGGTGAAATTTATGATGAGCATGATGAGGAAGAACAGTTCTTTACTAAGAAAAGTGATACGTTATATGAAGTAAAAGCAGACATCGAATTAGATGAATTATTTGATATTATGGGTATTGATTTAGATATTCCGGAAGATGCTTATTCATTAGGAAGTTGGATGTACTCAAAAATTGAAGATATCCCGGATATCGGTGATATGTATCAATATCATAATTTAGTTTTCACCATTATTGAAGTGGAAGATCGCCGTATTAAACGCGTTAAAATTGAAGTTATGGATTCATCAGAAACGGAAACTGAATAATTTAGGCTCTTTGTCAACTG
>NZ_JAMQUU010000066.1:0-29415 GCF_025594975.1 Turicibacter sp. T129
CAGTTGACAAAGAGCCTAAATGAGCTTTTGCATATCCGTTGGCAATGGAACCGTAATTTCTAATAGCTCCTTTGTTATGGGATGAGTCATTTCAATACGTGAAGAATGAAGGGCTTGTCGCTTAAGTGGTCCAACTTTTGCAACACCTCCATATAGGACATCTCCAAGCAATGGATGGCCTAAGTGACTCATATGAACACGAATTTGATGTGTTCGTCCGGTTTTCAATTCTAATTCCACTAAGGCATAGTTTTTAAATTGTTTTTTTAATTGATAAAAAGTAATCGCCTGATCACCATTTTTAGCGACACGTCGTCGTGCACTATGATGACGATCTTTACCAATTGGAGCATCAATTTTCCCTTTTTTTGTTTTTAATCTTCCCATCACTAAAGCTAAATACCAACGTCTAATTTTTTTCTCTGATAGCCAATAATCCATTAAGCTATGCGCTAGATAATGTTTTGCAAAAATAATCCCACCACTTGTATCCGTGTCTAATCGATGAATGTATCGAACTCGATGAGAGATTCCTTTTTCTTGATAATAATGAGCCACTCCATTGACTAAAGTATCCCTTCCATTCTTTTGGTCAGGGTGTACCATTAATCCTGCTGGCTTATTAATAATCAACAAATGATCGTCTTCATAAACAATATCTAACTTCATCTTTTGTGGGTGAAAATCAATTTCTTCGGCTTCAAAAACAGGAATCGATAGTTGATCTCCTACTTGAAGTTGCTCATTAAAATTTGTTCCTTCTCCATTTAACGTCACTTTTTTATCCATATATAATTCATGGATTTTCTTTCGTGATAAATGATAATTTTGCAAAAACTCACGAATGGTTTGATTCGCTTGTTCCTTTTCTATCATAAATACTAATTGCTCATTTTCGCGAGTTACTTTCATGTTACCACCACGTTACTTTCTAAATTGCTTGACCACTCCAACAACATCTTCCTTAATTCTAATTAAGCCTAATGAAGGGGAGCGTGAATCTAAGCTATGATTTCGATTGTCCCCCATGACAAAAAGGTGTCCTTCTTCCACGATTAAATCAATTTTAGGATGTCGTTTCATCGGCTCGTTAATGTAAGGTTCCTCTAGTAAAATGCCATTAATATAGACCCTTCCATCCTCCACCAAAACATGTTCATTCGGTAAACCGATGACACGCTTTAAAAAAAATTTATGTTGATTTTTTTGATGAGCTCTAAAAGCTACTAAATCATGACGTTTAGGTTCACCTCGATGATAGGCTCGACAATCTAAAATAATGGGTTGGTTATTCTTGATTGTTGGCACCATTGATTGTCCCCGTGCTAATGCAAGACGAACAAAGCGAGAAATAACATAACCCACGAGTAAACTAGCTCCCACTTCAACTACATCATCTAAAAACGTATTCTCTTCCTTCCCCACCTCAAACGACCTCCTCTACTACTAATCCTTTTCTTTTTCTATTATAACATAATGACTCCTCCCTTACATACAACCTTTAAAATGTGAACTAAATTCACTTAAAACACCCCATCATTCATTATATTATTTATGAATTCATGGTAAAATATACATAATTTAAAGTGAAGAGCACATACTAAATTGAATCATTATTGGAGGGCTTATTTATGAAAACTGTTATGGATCGTTTCTTAAACTATGTTACCTATGATACAAAATCAAATCCTGAATCACTAACAACACCTTCGACTGAATCACAGCTACTCTTTGGTGATATCTTAATTGAAGAGTTACATGAATTAGGATTAACTGAAATTGAAAAAGATGAAAATGGCTATATCTATGCGACATTACCAGGAAATGTTGAACATGATGTTCCTGTGATTGCTTTCATCTCACATATGGATACCAGTCCAGACTTTAGCGGCACAAATGTAAACCCACAAGTCGTTGACTATGCGGGAGGAGATATTGTTTTAAATAAAGAAAAAAATATCGTTTTATCTCCAACTGACTTTCCTTCTTTAAATCAATACGTAGGTCAAACGTTAATTACAACAGATGGAACAACATTACTTGGAGCTGATGATAAAGCGGGAATTGCTGAAATTATGACAGCGATTGATTATTTGAAACAACATCCTGAGATTAAACATGGCTGTATTAAAGTTGCTTTTACACCCGATGAAGAAATTGGACGCGGAGCCGATCACTTCCAAGTTGAAAAATTCGGTGCCAACTTTGCTTATACTGTGGATGGTGGAATTTTAGGAGAATTACAATATGAATCATTCAATGCTGCAGGAGCTAAAATTACAGTTCACGGAAAAAGCGTTCATCCGGGAGATGCCAAAAACAAAATGATTAATGCTGGTTTAATTGCCACTGAAATTGCGAGCATGTTCCCACGTCTTGAAACCCCACAACATACGGAACATTATGAAGGATTCTATCACTTAACAGATATTTCAGGACATTGCGAAGAAGCTTATCTAAATTTAATCATTCGTGACTTTGATACCGAACGTTTTAACTCACGCAAACAATTTGTTGAAGATTTAGTAAAAGAATTTAATCAAAAATATCCATCTAATACGGTTGAACTTGATATGCGCGATCAATACTATAATATGCGCCTTCAAATTGAAGATAAAATGCACATTGTTGAGTTAGCAAAACAAGCATTTGTAGAAGTTGGAGTGGAACCTTTAATTATTCCGGTTCGAGGAGGAACGGATGGATCTAAATTATCCTTCATGGGCCTTCCAACACCAAATCTTTTCACAGGTGGGCATAACTTCCACGGTAAATTTGAATATATTCCAGTTCCATCAATGGAAAAGGCTGTTAGCGTCATCGTTAAAATTGCTGAATTAGCCGCAAAATAAAAAGCTAGTCAAAACTAGCTTTTTTTCATTGTCGAATCAATAACAAAATCAAGCTTTTGCAAATAATCTTTATATCAAACCATATGCTTTGATGTTCAATGTAGTATACATCTAAAATAAACTTCTCCTCCCAGGTTAGGTTTTGTTGACTATGAATTTGACTCCACCCTGTCATTCCAGGACGAATAGAATGACATTTCATGTATCGTCGATTTCTCGAAGGAATGGAGCGAATCAAAACTGGTCTAGGACCAACTAAACTCATATCTCCAATTAAGACATTATAAAACTCTGGAAGATGCTGTAAATGATAGCTTTTTAAAAAACGTCCCAATTTTGTTAGACGTTGTTCCGGTGATAATAAGTTCCCTTGCTTATCTCGGGATTCATTCATTGTTTTGAATCGATACAAAGTAAATAGTTTTTGATTTAGTCCTGGATATCGCTGCTTATAAATGACTGGCCAACCTAAATCAAAAAAGACTAAGATTCCAATCAATAAATAGATGGGTGATAAGACAGTCAACATTAAAAAAGAAATCATGATATCCATCATCCGCTTCATCATTTCGCCCCCTTTTTCAATGGAGTTGTGAAATTCCCCCTTTATTTCAAGCTTAATTATGAACCCTTTCACTTTTTCTTACTATCTTATTTTCGTGGAAACTTCTACTACTACTATATGCCCTAACTAAGCTTCTGTTCAAATTAGTAAAACAATCCATTAGTTTACCTAATGGATTGTTTTTTTACTGTCTAAATTGACTATTATATAAATTAGCATAAAAACCATCGATTGCTAGTAATGTTTCATGATTTCCTTGTTCAATGATTTCTCCTTGATTTAAGACCAAAATTTGATCAGCATTACGAATCGTACTTAAACGATGCGCAATCACAAAGGTTGTCTTACCTTCCATTAAACGAAGCATTGCTTTTTGAATTTCAACTTCTGTTCGCGTATCAATCGACGATGTTGCCTCATCTAAAATTAAAATAGAAGCTTGTGATAATACGGCACGCGCAATTGCTAGTAATTGTCGTTGTCCTTGAGATAAATTACTTCCATTATCCGATAAAACCGTATCATAGCCATCCGGTAACTGCATAATGAACTTATGGGCATTCGCCATTTTAGCAGCCTGGATAACTTCTTCATCACTTGCATCTAAACGACCATAACGGATGTTTTCACGAACCGTTTCTGAGAATAAATACGTATCTTGTAAGACCATTGAAATACTACGTCTTAAACTTCCACGAGTAATTTGATCAATATTTTCACCATCGATTAAAATTTCACCCGAATCGATATCATAAAACTTTGTTAATAAGTTAATAATCGTCGTTTTTCCTGCACCTGTTGGTCCCACAATGGCAACTGTTTCTCCTCGACGCGCATGAATACATGCATCTTTTAAAATTGTTTTTCCTGTATCATACGAGAACTTAACATGATTTAAAATGACATCCCCGTCTAATTTCTCAACATCATGAGCACCTTCTCGATCTGTTTCTGGTGTTTCATCCATAATCTCAAATACACGTTCTGCTCCTGCTAATGCAGATTGAACCGTATTAAAAATATTTAAAATCTCATTGATTGGACGTGTAAAGTTTCTCATATATAAGATAAACACAAAAATATTTCCAACTGTAATACTCGTTGTTGTAAGAGCTAAAACACCACCAACAACAGCCACTAACAAGAAAGTAAGGTTATTAATAAAGTTATTCACTGGTCCCATGAATCCTGATAAAGCCTGCGCCATAATTGCACTTTTTGTTAAACGGCGGTTAATCTTTCCAAACTCCTTCTCAACTTCCTCCTCTTGTGAGAATAACAATACCGCTTTTTGTCCCGAAACAATCTCTTCAATATAACCATTGAGACTTCCTAAATCTTGTTGTTGTTTAATAAAGAAAGGCTGTGTTTTTTTCACTAAAAAACGTGACGTTAAAAACATCAATGGTGTCGTTAATAATCCTACGACTGTTAGTGTTGGACTTAAAACAATCATGGCAATCAGCATCCCAATGATCGTAATAATACCTGAAAACATTTGAGTAATACTTTGAGACAATGTCATATTAATATTATCGACATCATTCGTTAAACGACTCATTAAGTCACCACTTGAATGTGTATCAAAAAAGCGAAGTGGTAGCTTTTGCATGCTATTAAATAATTGACGACGAATTTCTGCCGTTGTTTCTTGAGATAACTTAATCATAATTAAGTTTTGAATGTAAGTGGCAATGACACTAATTAAGTAAATCAACCCGATAAAGATACAGATTGTTTTTAGCCCTGATAAATCACCGGGTACAATATAATCATCAATGATGCTTCCATAATAGTTTGTGGCTAAAACACTGACAATCGTTGAAATAATACATAAAATAAACACAATAATCAAAGCATAGACTTTATGACTCATATAAGCCAGTAATCGTTTAATAGTTGATTTTGGATTTTTTAACTTCTCAGCTTTGTGAAAACGTCCACCAGGTCCTGGTCCACCTGGTCCTGGTCCCATCGGTCTACTCATGGTTGACAGCCTCCTCCCCTAATTGTGAAATCGCAATACTACGATAGATTTCATTTGTTTTTAATAATTCCTCATGAGTTCCAATTCCTGAAATCTCACCTTGATCTAACACAATAATCTGATCGGCATCCATCACTGCTGAAATACGTTGCGCAATCATAATAACCGTACTCTCTTTCATACGCTCTTTAATGGCTCGTTGCAACTTACTTTCGGTTGCCATATCTAGTGCACTTGATGAATCATCTAAAATTAAAATTTTAGGATCACGAATTAATGTTCTTGCAATCGAAACACGTTGTTTCTGTCCACCTGATAAGTTCTTTCCACGTTGTTCAACGACTGTTTCATAACCATCTTCTTTCGCCTGGATAAACTCCATTGCCTGAGCATCTTTTGCAGCATCATCTAACTCATCTTGAGTCGCCTCATGGTAACCAAATTTAAAGTTTGAAGCAATCGTTCCTGAGAATAAAATACTTTCTTGTAAAACAACTCCAATCTTATCTCTTAACTCACTCAGGCTTAATGTTTTAACATTTTGACCACCAATTAAGACTTCCCCTTCGCTGACATCATAAAGACGTGGAATTAAATTGACTAATGAACTTTTCCCCGATCCAGTTCCACCAATAATTCCGACTTGATTGCCTTGCTTAATCTTAAAGGAAATATCTTTTAATACTTCTTCACTGTGCTCATGATACTTAAATGAAACATTTTTAAATTCGATGTCATAGTTTGTTAATTCAGCTGTTTTTTCATTTTCTTGAATACTTGAATTTGTGGCAAACACTTCATTGATACGATCAGCTGATGCTTTTGCACGTGAGAAATTCATCGAAATCATGATCACCATCATCATAGACATCATAATTTGTGTTAAATAATTAATAAAGGCCATGATTTTACCCGTTTCAAGTAAGCCATCTTGAACTAAATATCCCCCATACCACAACACACCAATGACACTAAAGTTAACCAGTAACATGACGACTGGATTTAAAATAATCATAATTTTTTGTGCACGAATACTTTGACTCATTAAATCATCATTCGCCTCATTAAAGCGATCACGTTGTTTATGCTCCATGGTGAATGCTTTAATGACACGAACTCCTAATAAGTTTTCACGCATCACATTGTTCACTTTATCAATTTTTTCTTGCATCGTTTTAAATAACGGGAAAGATTTTGACATCACGATTGCAACAAAAATTAAAATAATTGGAATCGTAATTACAAACACAATGGATAAGCTTTGACTTAATCGGTAGGCCATCCATAATCCCCCGATACAAAGTAACGGCGCACGAACTAAAATACGAAGTCCCATCATCACCATCGTTTGAACTTGAGTAATATCATTTGTTAAACGTGTAATTAATGATGATGTTTTAAAATGATCTAATTCTAAAAATGAAAGGGACTGAATTTTAGCGAATAATCCATCACGTAAATTTTGCCCTAAATTTACTGCCGCAATAGTTGAAAAAATAGAGCATCCCACTCCTCCAATTAACCCTAAAAAGGCAAATAGAATCATCTTTGCACCTGCAGTCAACACATAATTAATATCACTATTAGCAATTCCAATGTCTACAATGTTCGATAACATGGTTGGCAAGGTTAAATCCATCGCAACCTCTAGCAACATCAAAATAGGTGCCAAAATGGCATAAAAAATAGCTGGCCCCTTTAAATATCTTAATAATTTAAACATCCTATTAACTCTCCCTTCTCTTTAAATTTTCATACATTCGGTTCAGGTAACCAAGGACTTCTTCTCTTTCCTCTTTTGTAAATCCTACAAAACAACACTCATCAATTTCACAAAATGTTTGTTTCACCTGTTTTTGGGCTTCAAATCCAGTCTCCGTTAAAAAGACATTCGTAATTCGACGATCCTCTTGATTTGCTTCACGATAAATTAATCCACTTCTTTCTAAATGACTTAATAAACTCGTGGCAGTGGCCGGTTGAATATGACAATGCTTGGCCAAATCTTTTTGTGAACATCCATTATGATGATGTAAATAATCTAAAACTTTAGGTTGCCCCTCTGTCAATCCTAATTCTTGAAATCGATGTTGGCAAACTTTTCGGTGCATCTTTGATGTCCGAATAAACGCACGATGCAATGATTTTGACCTACTATCATCTAATTTTCCTTTCATGTTATCCCTCCTTTTCTTTTAAATAGTTAGATATCAAATCTTTAGATATCTAAATAATTACCATATTCACAAATAAAAGTCAATGAGTCTAAACTAAAACATAAAAACAGAGCCGTAGCTCTGTCTTTAGTCGTGACGATTATTTTAAAAACTTTGCATGTTGCCATTCATAAGGAAAGAGTGATAAATACGTGGGTTCAATATAACGTTCATCAATCATAATCACAACGCCTTTATCCTCTTCTGTTCGAATCACACGTCCCACTGCTTGCATCACCTTATTAAACCCAGGATAAAGATAGGCATATAAATATCCCTTCTTAAAAGCTTCTTCAAAATAAAGTCGACGCTGTTCAGTCAAAGGATTAATTTGAGGAAGTCCAACCCCAACAATAATAGAACCGATCAGTCGATTTCCAATAAGGTCAATCCCTTCACTAAAAACACCACCTAAAACAGCAAATGCCACCAAAGTTTCACTAGAATTGGCTTGGAATGAATCTAAAAAGGCTTCACGAGCTGACTCATCCATCTCACGCTCTTGTTTTAATAAACGTTGCTCATCGTCTATTAATTCTTTATACGCCTCATACACCATCTCTAGATATTGATACGATGGAAAGAATACAAGATAATTCCCCTGCTGGTTTCTAGTTACTTGATAAATTGTTGAAATCAGGGGGGCAAGCGTTTGATCCCGCTGCTTATACTTCGTTGAAATGCCATGATGGACATATAAATCTAAATGCTCGCGATCAAAAGGTGAGGGTAAAAAGATTTGCTCACACTCCTCATCATGAAGTAAGACAGTATGATAATAGCTCAGTGGATGTAAGGTCGCTGAAAATAAAATACTTGATCGAACTCGCTCCATTTTTTCACTTAAATAAAGGCTTGGATTTAAACAAATCAGACTTATCTTGACTTCAATCCCCGATCGTTCATAACGAACGCGAAAACTGTCATTGTAATAATCAGAAATTCGCAAAAATTGATGACAATCAAAATATAAATTCATTAATTGGGGTTTATATTCAGTCTCAGGGTGCCGATATAAATATTTTTCCAACGCCTCAAGAAGAGATTGAATCTTTGTTAAAAAAACTTTATCTATATCATCTTTAAATAAATCATAAACTTTCTTTTCTTCAAGTTCATGACGATACTCAATAAATTTCAAATTCAAAGCCCCTAATACCTTTGCTAATGGTTTATGCCGGTCTTTAAATAAACGTTTCAGCTCTTGAATCGGCGCCTTAGTTAAGGAAGCACTATACATGTCGCAAGCTCGATCATATAAATTATGTGCCTCGTCAATTAAGGCAATATGGGGTGACGGCTCATCAAAAAAGCGACGGAGGTAAGCACGTGGATCAAACATGTAGTTATAATCTCCAATCACGGCATCGCTAATCGACGCCATTGCCAACGAATACTCAAATGGACAGACGCTGTGCTTTTTAGCATAACTCACGATTCGATCACGATTAAACAGTTGTTCTGACTCAAATAGATCTTTAGTTGCTTCGTTAATTCGATCAAAATAACCTTTAGCATAAGAACAATAGCTTGGATCGCATTTTACTTCATCCATTAAACAAATTTTCTCTTTTGCCGTAATCGTTGTCACTTTGGCTTGCCATCCATTGGCTAAGCAAGTATCAAAGGCTTTTTCTGCCACGCTACGGCCAATCGTTTTAGCAGTTAAATAAAAGATTTTTTGTTCATGTTCTGTTAAGGCTTTGATGCTTGGAAAAATAGTTCCCATTGTCTTGCCAATCCCTGTTGGAGCTCGTAATAAAAGTCGTTTCTTTTGTTTAACACATTGATAAACCGCCCCTGATAATTCTCGTTGATAAGCTCGAAAATCTCCAAATGGAAACTGTAAGGTTTTAGCTGTTTTTAATTTTAACTCCATCGAACGTAATAAAATCAAGTACCAATCCAAGTAAATACGTAACGTTTCTTGAACAAACGGTTCTAACATTTCTTTCGTATATATTTGATCAAAACAACGTTGATTAATGCCCTCTAAATCGCAATAGATCAATCGAACCGTTATTTCTTCCCAGTCTAAATGCTGACATAATAGTAAATAAGCATACATCTTGGCTTGAGCATAATGAGCTGGTCGATCATTCTCTTCAATTACTTCTAGCTTGCGTGTCGTTGATTTAATTTCTCCAACAATCCATCTTCCATCTCTCTCTAGTAATAAATCCATTCGACCACTTAAATGAATCTCATGTTCATCTAATGATAAAATATGTTCTAAATAAACTTCACACTCTTCATCTAAATATTGATCTTGGATGACTTGATGAACCTCTGTTCCATACTGCGCACGATTCGCTTGAAAATATTCTAAATTTAAATCGCCTTGCTGATATACGTAACTAACGACTTCTTTGATTCCTTTACGAATAATCATCATTTCACCAAATTTCTATATAAAAGCAGATAAATATTTAACATTTCCCTGTCAATGTTAACCTCTTAAACCATCATAAGCAAAAGCTAACACTCAAAATTGATTCTTATCTATTTATCCTTTTTACCATCATAACACTTTTTATTCCTCTACTCCTAGATGATAATCCTTCCAGTTATCAACTAGCAGATAAAAACGTCTCAAAAGGAATATTCCCTCTGAGACGTTTCATTTAAACCGCTGGTTGAATTGAACCGAATTGTTTCGCACGAGATAAAATACGATAAACATAATCCTGTTCTTCAGCTAAGTGTAATTTTCCGCAAAATTCTTCATGTAACTGATAAAATTCTTCGACAATCGATTTTAAAACCTCTTCTAACTCTTTAATCGATGGACTAAATCCCCATTGTTTTAATTTGTTTTGTTGTTCTAATTTTAAAACGGATTCACTTCCCTCCATATGTGACCAATCTAAATAAACATTTGGTTTATTCCCATCTTGAATCATCCACATCGTTGCAACTAACCAACGCATAACATTTAAACAATGTCTCGCCTTATAAGATTCATCAACGTAAAAACTTCGATAAAATTCATAATAATTTGAGAAAAACTTTGTGCGCCAACTATCTAAATCCTCGAAGCTTAAGGTATACTGTAGATTTTTCGACTCTTCAGACACATAGGTCATAATCCCATACGGATCATCAACAATGATAATCTTCTTATAATCAATCGATGGTTGTATCTCTTTCACATCATGGAATGTGACGAAGACTTTCACTAGACTTTCATAATGGACAATTATTGTGCTTTGTTGCTTCATATCTTCCTCAAAAAAGAGGACTTTCCCAAAAGTCGAAGCAATAGCACGTTTATGTTGTAATGTCTCTTTATAAAATGCTGGTTGAACGACAAGATTTAAATGAAGGTCTAACTCCGAGGACCCTTCAATCAAGTCACTATAGAAAACAGAAATAATATGGGGATTTTTCTTTAACTCCTGTTTAATTATTTTTAATAAATCTTCACGTTCTAGTTCTCGGTGTACTTCATTTACATAGTATAACTCTCCCTTTTTCATCCGCTACCCTCCAGAACAACATTTATTGTCAATTTTTTACATTATATCACATTTTCAAACATTTGACCATATGCGTTCTGTTTTAAGCAATCTTCAATCATCCCTTTACAACTCTTCTCCTTGTTCAACGACTTCATATCCCTTATTTTCACCTCGTTTAATCCTCATCATCCAATGTTCTGTTTGATATTCACACTCTAGGTCATCTATTAAATTTAAATCATAATCAATTTTAACGATAAACTCTTCTATATTTCCCGATATCACTTGAATTTTCTTAATCTCAATGTGCCATTCTAACTGACCATTTTTTATCGGACTCATTCTCTCATTAATCGTATTATTAAAAAGAGAAAGCGCCACTTCCTTCATCAAGTCAACGGATTTCTGACGCCTCCGTTTATAACAAATCCCTCCAATAACCCCGACTCCTAAAACAATACAAATACTCGAGTGAACCCAAATTTTATTCCCTTTTCGTTTGATTCTTATTTTCATAGCTATCCCTCAACTTTTATTCATCTAATTCATTATAAGAGACATTAAATAAAAATATACACCTCAAATCGATCATTAATTCATGTGGTCGGCTATTATGTTCAATTAATATTTTAGACTATTTTCAAACGAGTGAGCCTAGTCTATCTTGGAAATAATTCTCTAGATCAAATTCCTTGCTTTATCTTTTAATCAGTGATCCACCCATCACCTTTATATCATTTCATCCCAAATTAATGATTCGATCTTAATCAATAAGAACGTTATCTTTTTGACATGATGTCGTTAACTTAACTCTATCAAAAAATGCGACCTCCTAACAAGGTCGCATTTTTTCACTTTATACTAAACGAGTCGTCCATTTTTCTCCGTCCCAAATATCTGTCACGACATCGCGATAGAATTCAGGCTCATGGGAAATCAGTAAGACACTTCCTTTATATTCTTTTAAGGCACGTTTTAATTCATCTTTTGCATCCACATCTAAGTGATTCGTTGGCTCATCGAGAATTAAGACATTTGTTTCACGGTTAATTAATTTAGCAAGGCGAACTTTCGCTTGTTCTCCCCCACTTAAAACCATTACTTTACTTTCGATATGTTTCGTTGTTAATCCACACTTAGCTAAAGCGGCACGAGCTTCCCCTTGTGTTAAGTGTGGGAACTCATCCCAGAACTCTTGTAAACATGTTTTATCTTTTCCACCTTTGATTTCTTGCTCAAAGTATCCGATATGTAAATGTTCACCTAATTCAACCGATCCTGAGATTGCAGGAATTTCACCTAAGATACTACGTAATAACGTTGTTTTCCCAATTCCGTTCGCTCCACAAATCGCAATTTTTTGTCCTCGTTCCATTGTTAAATTTAATGGTGCCGATAATGGTTCATTGTACCCAATCACTAAATCTTTTGTTTCAAAGATATAACGTCCTGACGTACGAGCCATCTTGAAGTTGAATTCTGGTTTTGGACGCTCAGCTGCTAACTCAATGATTTCCATTTTGTCTAATTTCTTTTGACGTGACATGGCCATGTTACGTGTAGAAACACGAGCTTTGTTACGAGCCACGAAATCTTTTAAATCAGCAATTTCTTGTTGTTGTTTTTTATAAGCAGATTCTAATTGTGCTTTTTTCGCTTCGTAAATACGAACAAAGTTATCATAATCTCCTACATAACGGTTTAACTCTTGATTTGCCATATGATAAATTAAGTTGATGACACTATTTAAGAATGGGATATCATGTGAAATTAAAATAAAGGCATTTTCGTATTCTTGTAAGTAACGTGTTAACCAAGTAATATGAGCCTCATCTAAGTGGTTTGTCGGCTCATCTAATAATAAGATATCTGGCTTTTCAAGTAATAATTTCGCAAGTAAAACTTTCGAACGTTGCCCTCCACTTAACTCCGTCACGTCACGATCTAATCCGATATCTTGTAATCCTAAACCTTTAGCTACCTCTTCTACTTTGGCATCAATGACATAGAAGTCGTTGTTTGATAAGATGTCTTGAAGGACACCGACTTCTTCTAATAAAGCATCCATTTCTTCTGGATCAACCTCGGCCATTTTCATATATAAATCATTAATTTTTGCTTCCATATCAAATAAATATTGGAATGCCGTTTTTAAGACATCACGAATCGTCATTCCTTCTTGTAATGACACATGCTGATCTAAATAACCAACGCGCACATTACGTGACCATTCAACTTTGCCTTCATCTGGTACTAATTTTCCAGTAATAATATTCATAAATGTTGATTTTCCTTCACCATTGGCTCCGATTAATCCAACATGCTCTCCTTTTAATAAACGGAATGATACATTTTCAAAAATAGCACGATCCCCAAACCCATGACTTAAGTTTGTAACGTTTAAAACACTCATTAATGGCTCTCCTTTCAAACATGAAGTCTCTTCATGTCGATTGAAATTTTTCTTCTTCGATTATATCTAACATTTTAATTAATGAAAAGAAAATTTTCATATTTTTCATCTGTTAATTTTCAACAGCACCATTGATGGATTTTGATTTCAACTGTTCTTGACGAACCGTTGACCATTTTTCATAACGTTTGTTTCGTTCTTCAAGCGTTACAATCCTGTCACTGAGTTGCATTCGTTTAAATTTCATCGGTGATAATCCATACGGACTATAAGACTTCGTATAAGGAATAATTCGAGAGACAGCATAGCTTCCACCTGAGGCATAAAGAGGAATAAAATACGCTTGATCAAGAGCATAGGCCTCAGCATCAGCATAGCGTTCATAACGCTTATCCATATCACGAACCTCTAAATTTGCTGCTTCTTTTAATTCTTTAAAAACATACAGACCGATTTGTTCCTTTAACTCTTTTTCTTCCTGACTCTGAATCGCTGATCGATTCAATCCAAAGCTTTTTAATAAATCTCCATTATCCGGATCTAAAATATCTAAATAACTTTTAGGATCGCCATAATCAGGCGACCATCCTGCTGAAAAGACCAGATCAGTATTGACTAATTCAGCTGTCTTAGAAGCTAATAAATTTTCACGAGAGCTCATAATTAAATTAATTAAAACCTCCCCCTCTAAATGTTGTTCAATACTTTGTTTTAAAGCTTGCGCACTTCGGAAACTTCCGTCACTTTCACTATTTATAATCACATCTAAATAAATGG
This sequence comes from Turicibacter sp. T129, assembly GCF_025594975.1. Taxonomy (NCBI): domain Bacteria; kingdom Bacillati; phylum Bacillota; class Erysipelotrichia; order Erysipelotrichales; family Turicibacteraceae; genus Turicibacter; species Turicibacter sp. T129. Next base: position 14,272 of record NZ_JAMQUU010000066.1, read on the forward strand.
GAAATGTCACACCTTGTGCTATCAATTCTTGTTTAGCAATTGCTAATTGCTCTTTCGCCTGTTCTGGATTAAAAAATGCCATCTGTCCATCGTCTAAGCTCAGCTGTTTAGAGTATAATACCGGATTTAGTCCCTTCAACGAGTCACTCACTAACTTACCATAACAATCACCATCACTCGTTTGAACGAACGTCGGCTGAGTTAATGTATTTCTTAATGAAATTTTTTTTAGCTCTTCCCCTACCACTTGCATATTGATTGATTCTGTATCAATCGCCCGCATAATCGCTCGACGAAATGAAGTATTTAAAATCGCTGCTTTCGTATCAGCTTTTTGCTGATTCGTTTTTGGCGAAACATCTTGACGGCTATCTAATGGCGAATGATACTGTTGGCGATTAAAGACAAAGGTTGCAAATGCCACAGATCCATTAGTATCGGTGACAAAAATAGAATCCCCATACTTTTCTCTCGCACTTTTAACCAGTGGAGGATTATTCACATCTAATGGGGCAGAAACAATTTCTCCACGATCAAAGGCTAAAAATAAAGTCGTCGGATCCGCTTGCTGACAATAAATCAACTTCACATTTGGAATATAAACGGAATCACGGTCCCAATAATTTGGGTTAGCTTCATATTCAATAATTGATTTTGAAGTAAAGTTTTTTAGAAAATAGGCTCCATTATATAAAATGGATTCTGGCTTAGCGACACCAAACTGGCAACTCGAATATTCTGGTTCTCCTAATTTACATCCTAATCCTTTTGATTCTAAAAAACTTTGGTTAACAGGCAACAAAATAGAATAAGTCGTCATGGTTGGAAAATAAGGCGTCGGTTGATTCAACTGATACTCCAGTGTATACTTGTCCACCGCCTTCACCCCGACTTCACTAAACGGAATCTCTCCATTCACATAAGCGTCTAAATTTTTAATGACCGATTGAACGAGATAAAGCGTCTGCGATTGAAAATCGGCCGCATGTTGAAGGCCTGTGACAAAATCTTGAGCCGTCACCTCAGCGTATTCTTCACCTTCATCTGTATACCAATAGACCCCTTGGCGAAGATCAAATCGCCAAATCGTTGAATCTTCATTCCCTTCCCAATGCGTTGCCATCGCACCCACTAAATTTCCATACGTATCATGTTCAAGCAACCCATCAATAAAGTTAGCAAAGTGTAAAGAATCCACGGTTTTATAAGTATATAAATAATCAAAGGTTTCTGGATCCATGCCATAAAATCCAACATAATCATGTTCTTGACGATCTTCTTGTTGAGCCTGTACTGGTCTCACGATACCAGCTAAACAGATACTGACTAATAATAAACCTATTAATCCTATGCGTCTCATCACATCACCCGATCCTATCAAAAATAAAAGTAGCCAAATGGCTACTCTTATTTTTCTACATTTTTCATGAGACATACATATTTAATAAGTTTCTACTAATCACTATTTGTCATCTTATCGTATATAGTCAATTTAATCATGATTACTTTATTCATCCATTTATTTAAAATCAACTTGATAAGTTAAACCATCTGTCGTCACAACTATATTCCCCTTTTCATAGGTAACGTAAACCTCATCAGTATAACGGTTTACACGTTCTAATAGTGCTCGATGGGGATGTCCATAACTATTATTTAATCCGGCACTAATGACGACGACTTCAGGTTGAACCTCTTGTAAAAAGTCTATCGAACTTGAAGTCTGTGACCCATGATGACCAGCTTTTAAAATCTCAGCCTCTAAATCACGATATAAGATTTTTTCCTCTGTCTTTGATTCCATATCTCCTGTAAATAAAAAGTCAATGTCTTGATAGCTTAGCTTTGTTAACACTGAATTATTATTTCGATCCCCATTATCATCACCAGTTTCAATGACTTCAAATGTAATCTGATCACTTAATTCAAAGATCATATCAGCATCTTCAAGATAAATAGCACCTTGCTCTTGTTGCTGTTTAACCGCTTCAAAATAAGCCTTATAGGTTTGAGAAGAGTGAGACTCTCCAGAATCAATAATCAAATGAACGCGATATTCTGCCATCACTTCTGCTAAACCTCCGATATGATCAGAATCTGGATGAGTCGCGACTAAAATTTCGATATCATCAACGCCAACTTTTTTCAAATAGTTTAACAATTTTGCTTCAGATCCGTTATTCCCACCATCAATTAAAATATGAAAATCATCATAAACAATTAAAGTGGCATCTCCTTGACCGATATCAATAAAATGGACTTCCAAATTCAAATCATTCGGACGCTTTACTAAATGACTATCTTGATATGTTTCAACCTCTTGATAGTTAGGGTGTGGCATCCATCCTAAATAGATGAAAATAGCTGATAATACAATTGCCCATCCAGTGAGCGAATAACGTATCAACTCTTGTTTTTTCTTCTTTTTAATTCTGCGATTATGTTTAACTAAATAAATACCTAACGGAGGGCATACAAATAACCAGACACAATTATACCAAACCTGACGTTGATTCTTTTTTAAACTTCCTAGTAACCCTAAGACTAAAATAACATAAGCAAGTATGAAAATTAAATAATCAGTCCAATTTGCCTGTTCGATTAATTCAATCACATAATCAATTTGTTCTAAAAACTGATTCAAAAAAATATCCTCCCTACAATTTGAGCTATTGTTTTTTAAAACTTCATTATAACACATCAATTCCCCCTCTTATCCTTTTATTTTAGGATCCGTTTTAAATTCGTGTGGATGACGCATAAAAAATAGGGCTGTCTCAAAATGAGATAGCCCCTTGATTCTTCATTTATTATTCTTCTTCATTTCCTACTAAAAATTCAGCATAAGCAGATTCACCATGCTCAGATAAATCAAGCCCTTGACGTTCTTCTTCTTTTGTGACGCGAAGTCCCATAATACGTTTTAAAGCTATAAAAATAATAAATGATGAAACAAATCCCCAAGTAGCAATCACTAAAGCACCTAATACTTGAATACCGAAGAAGCTTACACCACCACCGTACAGTAATCCATCAGTTGTAGCAAGTAATCCAGTTAAAATAGTACCAACGACTCCACAGAAACCATGAACTGGAATAGCTCCTACAGCATCATCTAATTTAAATTTACGTTCAAGTAAATCAGAACCAACCATCATCACAACACCTGAGACAATCCCAATGATAATTGCTCCAAGTGGTGAGACAAGATCACATCCTGCAGTTACCCCAACTAAACCAGCTAAAGCCCCATTCATGGCAGCTCCAACACTTGGTTTATCTTTAATCCATGAAATAACTAATGTCGTAACCGCTGCGGCTGCTGGTGCTAAATTGGTCGTCATCATAACATGGGCAATCGCTTCTGGATCACTTGCCGTTAACGTTGAACCTGCATTAAATCCAAACCACCCAATCCATAAGACAAAAACCCCCATAGCAGCTAAAATTAACCCATGACCATGAATGGTATTTGAACTACCATCTGGATTAAATTTACCTTGACGTGCCCCTAATAATTTCACTCCTGCTAAAGCGGCGAATCCACCTAATGCATGAACAACAGATGACCCAGCAAAATCATGGAATCCAAGTTGAGCTAGCCATCCGCCACCCCATACCCAATGACCACTGATTGGATAAATAATAGCCGTCATAATCGCACTAAAGACAAGATACGTTGAAAATTTCATACGTTCTGCAACAGCCCCTGAAACAATCGTTACCGACGTTGAACAGAAAACGGTTTGGAAAAAGACAAATGCTAATAATGGAATAATTAATCCCAATCCACTGTAATCCCCTGAAACGAATAAATCAGGTGTCCCAAATAATCCAAAATTTGATCCATTAAACATGAGTGAGAAACCAAAAACGAAGAAGACTAATGCCCCAATAGAATAATCCATGAAATTCTTCATCATAATATTGGCTGCATTTTTAGACCGTGTAAACCCACTTTCTACTAAAGCAAAACCTGCTTGCATCGAAAATACTAAAACGGAAGCAATAACTACCCATAAAGTATCAATAATTACATTAAGATCAACCGTCATAATCTTTCCCTCCTTAAATTTCACACCAACTGGTGTCAATTCCTTTACTATAAAATAAAAAGTAAATTCGGGCGATGCGCGATTGTCTTTGAGCTCAAAAGAAAATCAAAAAAGGCGAACTTCTTTCGAAGAACGCCATTGTTCACACCAAGTTTTTATTAACTAAGACCTCTTTGTCTATACTTCACTATATTCACATCAACCGGAAAAATAAACCTATTTTCGATATTTTTTTAAACTTTTTTCGCCTCAAATTCCTTCCACTGTGGTAAAAGAAATTCAACTAGCTCATAAAAACGATGACTATGGTTAGGCTGTAGCAAATGACTAAGTTCATGCACAACAACATACTCAATAAAAGCATCAGGCTGGTGAATCAGATTCTTATTAAACGTAATCGTTCCTCTTGTTGGACGGCACACACCCCATGTTGAAGTCATTTGACGATACTTAATCTCTACAGAAAGAATGCCCTGCTTTTCAAAATAAGGCCAGTAATACGTTATATAGTCAGTAATCTTCTGTTGTAATTGTTTAAACATCCAATTTTTTGCTGCGACGATTGCTTTTTCATCCGAATAGGCTCTAGGAACACTAAGAAGTAATTGATCCTCTTCTACTTTAATCGCCACCCGTGAGTGAGATAATCGTTTAACTTTTAGTGGAGAACCAAAATATAAAATCTCATCTGTCTCTAATGTTTGACTCGGTGCGCTTAATACCGCCTGTCGCTTCGCCATAATCCATGACCATTTGGCTAATACAAATGATTCAATCATCTCTTGCGTTATATGAGGTGAAGCTGAGATTTCAATATCCCCGCTACGGCGCACTCTCAAATACATATTTTTAATCGGTTTACGAATGATGGTTATTTCTAAGTCTTTCATGTTTAATGTTTCTACTGTCATGTTTTGCGCTCCATCTTAATAATATCTTTCATTATAACACAAAAAAAAGACTTCAAATGAAGTCTTTTTCCCATTATCTTTTCATTTCAACAGGTTGAATCCATACGCCTGGATAATTCGAATGAACTAATGCTTGTTGAACTTTTTTCGCCTCATTTAAATCAGAATAAGATCCACAAACCACACGATAATAAGTCTCTGTTTTTAAAGGTTCTGGACGATCAACCACTTCATGTCGCAACTCGCGTTGATAATTCATATTGCATGCTTTACTTAAGGCTACAACAATCGCCTCAACATAAGCATCTTCTTGATTTAAGAAAGTATATAAATCACTTTCATTATCTAGATAAAACATTTCGATAATATCACAAGAAACCCCACCACGCCAAGCTTCTCGAATAATACCATAATAGTCAGTATAATTATAAGTTTGTGTAAATCTTAATGTTTTAGGATCAATATAACGTTCATAAAATTCACCAGTATACGCTCTTGAGAAAATTTCTCGAAAAGCATTCAAGCGACTAAGCTCTTCTCTTAAATAATATTCAAATCGGGCGCTATCTTCTTTAATCGGTACATAAATTTCAGCTCCGCTATATTCACCTGTACCTCCGGCACTATTCACATGAATACTAATCGCTAAGTTAGGCTGTAATTCAGCAATTTGACGACCTCTGGCTGAGGCATTTCCAATATATGTATCATCCGTTCGTAATTGAGTTACTTGAAATCCAATTTGTCTTAATCGATTACTAACTTTTGTTGCCACACGTAAAGTAATATCTTTTTCATTGTATCCACCAAAATGAGCACCTTTATCCCATCCACCATGACCTGCATCTACTACAATATAAGGCATTCTATCACTCCTCACTCCTAATATAAGTCTGCCCTCTTATTGTATATGCCTCAGAAAGGCTGATGGTATAGGCACTTGACATCCTCAGAGTATCCCCTTTATACTTTATAGCTATTTTGTTCACTTCTCTTGATGATTGAAAAATAGCTTTTTCAATGAGACCTGTTAAAGAGGTATCCATCATTGATCAAGTTCGTCGACTATCACCTATCTTATCGTCAACTTGATTAAGTCATTTTCATTATTCATCCGTGCCGTTTTCACAAACAACTCAAACGATTTATCGTTAATTATCTTTGAAATGATTTGTCTTAAATTCATTCACAGAATCACTTTCACGATGAATCTCTATAAGAGTTTTTCATATGGGAAAACTTTTAGCTGGACTATAGTCTGCCTTAGTATTAAAGTAATTGCTCAACTAAGACTGATATACAATGATGAAATACATTTCTGTTTCTATATCTATCCATATTATTTTAAAGGAGATAACTAAAGTTAATATCTCTACTATGAAACGGATAGGTTAAAACTCGTCTAAACTAGAGAAAAAACTGAGTAATCGGTGTAATATTAAGTGTCATAAAAATTAAATCCATTCCTTCAGATAGCCACTCAATTAGATTAAAGCCAATTAAATAATGGAGCACAGTCAAAACGACCATTGATAATAAAATCACGGCTTTTCGTATCAGTCCGTCTAATCCAATTGGGCTATTTAATTCCCCTTTCAAATATGCTTTGACATAGCCCGTTACAAAATCAATTAATACTACTACAGCCATTACACTTAACATTCGATGCATCGACATTGCTCTCCCCCTCCTTTACTATAAACCTCTAGAGAAGTAGGAGATTCGGTGTGTCCCAAATAAAAAAAACGCCAGATAAATCATCATCTGACGTCTGTTTATAAGCTATTTTACTTCATCTAGTCTAATGCTGATGAAGCACGTGAACTAATCCTTGTTCATATAACATTTTAATATGATCATCATCTAGTGAGTAATAAACAACTTTTCCCTCTTTACGATAATTCACTAAGTGCGCCTGTCTTAAAACACGTAATTGATGTGAAATGGCTGATTGTGTCATTTCAAGTAATGCTGCTAAATCACATACACACATTTCTGAATGAACAAGGGCTGAAAGAATACGAATTCGAGTTAAATCTCCCATGGCTTTATATAAATCAGATAATTTTAATAAATCATCATCGTTTGGCATCTTTATTTTAACTTTTTTAACTACATCATCATGAATGGCTTCTAAGCTACATGCTTCCATTTCTTCACCTCATTTTACCGTTATGTGAAGATTATATGACTAACACGCCTAAAGTGCAAGAGTTTGCCTTAAAAACGTCAATTGATACAAAATATCGTTATCTTTCTCGATCAAAAATCCATGATTTAACAATCGCTAAATGTTCTCGCAACTCCCATTTATATCGTTTCGGAATTGGTGATGGGGCTCCTATAATCATATGATCCATCCCAATTCGTTTCGCTAAAAAGGACGTACGAATACTATGAAACTCATTTGTCACAATCGCAATTTTATGGTTAGGTAATAACGGTTTCGACCAGATTAAATTTTCAAACGTATTATGCGCTTGATCTTCCATGATAATTCGTTCTTTTTCAATTCCATACTCTTCGATTAACACTTTTTGCATCAAATGTGCTTCTGGTGGTAAGGTTTCACTTCCTTTACCCCCCGTGACCACAACCATCAGCTGTGGATGCTCTTTCAAAAGCTCTGCGCCTTTTTCCAATCGAGAACGAAGTGTTTGTGTGACATGATTACTTCTTAATGAAGATCCTAAAATTAAAATATAATCAATGTCTGGCGTTAATTTCTGTTTTAGTGATTGATTCATTTGAAGATGCATGCCGACTAAATAAATCACTAAGACTGTCACAACTCCCACCATCCTAATCCCTCCCTCCTTACCTTTCTACTCTCATCCTATGACACCTCTTCTTAAAATGTGTTGTTTTCATTATCAAAAAATTAGTCAAATGCCTATGTTTTTTGCATAGATTATAGTAGAAATGATGTCCTAAACTGTAAGGAAGTGAGCGTATGGAATCAAAAACATTTGCAACAACGACCTACTTAATTCAATCAGATGATACTATCAGGACGATTGCGTCAAAGTTTCAAACCACGCCACAACAATTAATCAAACTTAACGGAAACAAGCCACTCATCATTCAAACGAAACATCAAATCAAAGTTCCTCTTCCTTCAAATTCAAAACTTCATGTCGTTACGGAAGGAGAGTGCATTCGAGATCTTCTCATTCGCTTTAAACTATCACCTGATGAACTTATTTCCTTGAATCAGAATTTATTTTTACAACCTGGCCAACTCATTACCATCGAACGCTAAAAATCACACAGTGATCCTGTGTGATTTTTAACACTTCTAAAATATAAGCTTCTAATGAATCATATCTCATTTAATTCAATTTTCTATAAAACTCTATGCCCTATCCTCTATTTAAGCTATGAATAGAAAGATTTCATCGCCTCATACTTCTCAAAAAATCTCAGCATATTGATGATCGGTTCATTGATCATTATCCCTTCAAACTTTCCTATAATAACGCCATTGACTTTGAACAATGAAATACTTAAGAGCCTTTAAACGAATGTTTCAAATAGTTTATGCCCTGAACCCTGGACCACAGCACAAAAAAACTCATAAATAGGATCCTTAAGTCTTAGATTCTACTTATGAGTTCATCTTAAAAGATTTGAGCTTTTTGTTGAAGCTCTCCTTGAAGTTTTCCTACTTCTTGAAGGAGTTGTTCGTTAGATAATCGATTACGACCAAGCAGTCCCACCACTTCAACTTGAGTGAGACCAATTAAATCAAAAATAGCTTTAATTTGAGATTGATGATGATCTAAAAATTTTCGCTCTCCATCATAGACTTGCCCAGATGAGGTAATATACAGCACCTTCATCTCTGAACAAAGACCAAGCATTTTTCCATCTTGATAAGTAAACGTCACATGACGATAAATAATGTTATCTAAATAAACCTTTAACATCGCAGGAAAACTATGATTCCACACTGGAGCTGCAATGACACATTTATCATAAGATTTAAATTGTTCAGCAATCTGTTTAATCTCTGTTTCTATTCCTTGATTATAACGAGACAATCGTTCATAATCCATGATAGGCATAATCGTTTGATATAAGTCAAGCACCTCTACCTCATCTGTCGGATGAGCTTGTTGGTACGCTTGAATAAAGAAGTCACTTAAGCGATAGGTCAATGATTGATCGCATGGCTTAGGATTAGCTTTAATATATAAAAGACGCGCCATAAATTTCACCTCGCACATTAGTTGTTAAGAATTCAGATACTCTTAACATAATATGATAAGTTAATCGAAATTTATGACGCTATTTGACTATTTTAGCTCATTTTTTTAAATTGTTTAATCATAGCCTCCGCACATTTGATTCCATCGATTCCAGCTGAGACAATTCCACCTGCGAAGCCTGCCCCTTCACCGGATGGATATAGCCCTTTAACAGTTAATGACTGTAACGTTTCACTGTCACGATCCATACGAACAGGTGAGGATGAACGTGATTCTACTCCTGTCATAACAGCATCATCCATGGCAAATCCTTTTAATTTACGATCAAAGGCTTGTAATCCATCTGCCATTGCATCCGTAATATAATCAGGTAATAAACGACGTAAGTTCGTTAATTTAACACCTAAGGCATATGACGGCGTCACTGATCCTAACTTTTTAGAGGCTTGTCCTTTTAAGAAATCACCGACTAATTGGGCTGGGGCTGTATAGTTACTTCCACCTAATCCAAAAGCTTTTTCTTCTAAGCGACGTTGGAACTCCACACCTGCTAACGGGTGATCTGAACCAAAGTCTTCTGGGAATACTTGAACAAGTAACGCACTATTTGCATTGTCTTGATCACGGGCATGTTCACTCATTCCATTCGTTACTAAGCGACCCTTTTCAGAACTTGATGGAACAACTAATCCACCTGGACACATACAGAATGTATACACCCCTCGTCCATTTGATGCTGTATGCGTTAATCGATATTCGGCTGCTCCTAATTTTTCATGTCCAGCAAATTCTTTATACTGTGCCACATCAATTAATGATTGGGGATGCTCCACGCGAACACCAACAGCAAATGGTTTAGCTGTAAAATGAACACCACTTTCATATAACTCATAGAACGTATCACGTGCACTATGTCCAATCGCGACAATAACATGCTCCGTTTCGATGATTTCGCCACCTTTAATTTTAACCCCTGTGATTTGTCCATCATCGATAATAAACCCTGTGGCTTGTGTATTAAAGCGAACTTCTCCACCTAATGAAATGATTTTTTCACGAATATTTTTAACAATATTACGTAATAAATCAGTTCCAACGTGCGGGTGGGCCATATATAAAATATCTTCTGGTGCACCTGCCTCGACTAAGGCTTCTAACACTTTACGTCCACGTAAATCTTTAACACGTGTCGTTAATTTTCCATCAGAAAATGTCCCAGCCCCACCTTCACCAAACTGAACATTTGAATTAGGATCTAGTTTTCCTTCACTCCAAAACTCAGCAATTGAACGGACACGATCTTCAACCGCTCCTCCACGCTCTAAAACGATTGGACAATAGCCCATCTCAGCTAAAATTAAAGCAGAAAACATTCCTGCTGGACCGAATCCAACAACAACTGGACGATGTTTCATGACTTCAGTTCCCATTTCAGGATATTTATATTCGATATCTGGTGTAATCGAAACATTTGGTAACTTTCTAGCTAAAATTTTCGCTTCATCTTTAACCGCAATATCTACCGTATAAACAAAATCTAACTTTCCACGGCGACGGGCGTCAATCGATTGTTTATAAATTCTATATTCTAATAAGTCACTTTCTTTTAACTTCAATTGTTTTAATAATAACTCTTTTACTTTTTCAATCGGATCATCAATTGAAATCTTGATTTGAGATACTCGAATCATAACATCACTCACTTTCATTTCTCTATTATAGCACAAAGCGACACAAAATATCATTTCGACGTTTTCTAATCAAAAAAAGTACCAATTATCAGCGAAAGTCGTACTTTTATGACTCAAAAGCAATCTAATAGACTGTATAAACGTTTTCGTATTGATTCGATTTTAAATAACCATTTTTGACATAGTCATAGAAAACAAACATAGACATGGCATATAAAGGTAAACTATAAACAATAGCTAACCCAAAAGTAAATGACCCTAAAATAGCCCATCCCAAGAAACTCGATTGTAAAACCACAAGCTCCCACTTATGACCCTTCATCATTTCACGACTACGTGTGATCGCTTCATCAATCCCTATTCCAGGGTTATCATTTAAAATAAACATCGCCTGAGAATAAGAATAGGATTTGATAATTCCAGGAACAGCTAATAATAATGACCAAAAGAAAAGATACAATCCTTTAATAAAATAAAGTCCGACAACTGAACCTAATTGATCGGTTGGGAAAAAATCTCTTAGCACAAACTCTTGTCCACGACGGATACGATGCATAACATCAATCGTTCCATACGAAATCATTGACATTCCAAACAAAGGCACTAAAAAAGCAAAGAACGTAAGAAATCTTCCAACAATAACTGTTACAATCATCGTTCCTAAAACAGATACCGTTAAACAAAGAGCAAACTTAATCCAAGCACCTTCTTGAAAATAAGAGCGGGCTTGTTCCTTAATATGGCGTCGCCACTCAATCTTTTGAAATAAGGCGATAATCACAATAATAAGCGGGACACTTCCACTTAAAAAAATCTTCATCTTTCCACATCACTTTCACAAATCATATTTATCCTTATTCTACTTACTTTCTTCAACACTTTCAACTCTTTTATTCTACTTTACTCATCAAAAAAGGACCTGACCTTGATTCGACTCAAATCATTAACCCCAACCGATATCCTATCTGTAAATACGAAACACAAAATTTTCGAGTGAATGAACGTCACTGGTATGAAAGCATTCAAAAACTTGCCTATTAACGAAACAATCCAATACTTAGTTATTATCAATGAGACGTGTGACTCGCCTATCTCTATCTTACTAAGTGTATGCAACATAATTAGCTATTTTAAAATGACTTTGCCGTTTCATTTTAGCATCTTATGAGATGCTTTTTTTATGGATGACATCCCCTCGTCATCCATAAAGAAGTGATTTAACATCAAACCAACTGAGTTTAACAATTATTTCCCGGGCTATATTTATAACTCACTGCAGACTAACCCATAGAAAAGGTGCCCCTAGGGCTAAAAGAAAAACCTAGTCAAAGTCATCCTTTAACTAGATTTTCATCAATCAATTATCACCCTAATAAGTCATCATTAAAATTCCAATGCTTTTTGATCGGCTTCGCTTGCTGTTGAAACAGGAGACTCTTCCACAACAATGGAAACTTGTGTTTTAGGATGTAAAACACGAACAATGGTTTTTCGAATTAAATCCACTGGAATAATCGAAACAGCTAAAAGCAAGATTAACCCCCAATGAGTTAATCCCATCGGCGTACAGCTAAACATTTTGCCACCAACGAATGTTAAAACAATTTGCACGATAACAATCATACCCATCACTTTAATGAATCCTGGATTTTGATTCATGTGTACAAACAGATTCGCTCCTTCACTACGGATATTGAACGCATTAAATACAGCTAATAAAACGAATAATGAGAAATAAGCCGTTGAATGAATATCTTCACTTCCAAAGAACTCTTTAAAGAATGGTAATGTTAAGAAAATTAAGCTTAACATAGTAACATAAGTTCCCGCGACCAAGATTTGTCCCATCATTTTTCGTGACACAATGCTTTCTGTACGCGATTTAGGTTTTTCATTCATATACGCTTTTAAGGCTGGTTCTGATCCTAAAGCTAACGCTCCTAACCCATCCATAATTAAATTAATCCATAAAATATGAGTGACACCTAATGGTTGTTCCATTCCTAAGAATGGCGCAATTGCACAAATTGCGACAGCTGCCACATTAATCGTTAATTGGAACTTAATAAATTTTTGAATATTATTATAGATCGTACGCCCATATAAAATCGCACTTTCAATTGATTTAAAATTATCATCTAAAATAACAATATCCCCGACTTCTTTTGCTACATCTGTTCCTGATCCCATCGCAAAGCCAACATCGGCACGTTTTAAAGCTGGTGCATCATTCACACCATCCCCCGTCATTCCACAAACTAAATTTAATTCTTGGGCTAAACGGACCATGCGTGATTTATCCGTTGGTAAGGCACGCGCAATAACACGGATATTCGGTAACATCTCTTTCACTGTTTCATCTGATAATTGATTTAATTCATCTGATGTCAAAGCAACATCACTCGCTTTTTTCATTAACCCACAATCTTTTGCAATGGCAACCGCTGTTTCTTTACGATCACCTGTAATCATCACGACCTGAACACCCGCTTGCTGAACTTCTCCAATGGCGTAACGAGCTTCTGGTCGAACATCATCACGAATTCCAACAAAACCAATAATCACTAAGTCAGTAGGTAAAGTATCCTCAACTAATGGTGAATTACTATAAGCAAAGGATAAAACACGCATTGATTTTTCAGCTAATTGGTCAATTTTTTGATTGATCGCTGCTAGATCTAATGGTATGACATTTCCTTCATGATCTAAGTAATATTTTGCACGTGACAATAAACGCTCAGGGGCTCCTTTGTAATAAGTTGTTCCATCTAACTCTGCTGCTGAGTATTTATTAGCTGAGTTAAATTGTTGTGTTTTAAATCCTTCAATCCCTTGAACTGCCTCATAATTTTCTTTAGTTAAGAACGATAGTAACGCTTTATCTGTGGCATTCCCACCTATAATTTCTCCACTCGCATCAAACATCGCTCCTGTATTTTTTCCAATACAAAGAAGCATTTGCTCTTTTATCATAACTGAAGCTTCATAACTATCTTCTAAAGCACCATCAAAAAATTCAACAACCTCCAGTTTTCCTTTTGTAATCGTTCCTGTCTTATCGCTGAATAAAATATTTAATGACCCAGCTGTTTCAATCCCGATTGGCTTACGAACTAAGACTTGGCTATCTAATAACTTCTTCGTATTTTGCATTAAAACAATAGCAATCATTAATGGTAATCCTTCAGGAACAGCCATCACGATAATCACAACAGCTAGCATCACTACTTCTAAGATTTGTTTAAAAATTAAAACCGGATTTTGTGCAAAGTAAGCACCAAATCCCCCCATAGCCATGATTTTAGAAAATAACAGTGCCACCATGATGAGGATAGCTCCAATGTAACCAAAGGTTGAAATTTTATGGGCTAAATCTGATAATTTCACTTTTAACGGACTATCGACTTCATCATCAGCCATCTCTTTTGCCATTTCTCCCATGACGGTTGCCATTCCAACACGAACGACTTTCATCACAGCACTTCCATCTACCGTCACTGCTCCACGAAACACAGAGGTTTCATCGACGAATGTATCCCCTGTAATCGATGTGTTCCATGTCGGCAGTTCAACACTATTTGGATCTTCATGTGCAAACTTCTTACATTCTTCTGACTCTCCATTTAAACTCGAATTATCTACTTTAATGAAGCCATCTATCAAAAAGCCATCAGCTGGAATTTTATCTCCAGATTGTAAAATAACGTTATCTCCCACCACAATATCATCAATCTCAAGTTCAACGACTTTTCCATGACGATACACTTTACATGTTTCTTTTTTAACACCACTTTTTAATTTACGATACTCACTATCTGAAGCCATCTCCGTACGAGCAGAAATAAGTGTAACTAAAGCAACTGAAAAAACAATTCCTGCTACCTCTAACCAATCTCCATGACCGATAACTGCCAAAATCCCCATAATTACAGCAATGGCAATTAATAATTTAATCATTGGATCACCTAATTGTGCTTTAACTTTTTCAAAAAACGTTTCTGCTTCAGCCTCTTCAATCACATTACTTCCGTGCTTTAAACGGCTCTCTTCTACCTGCTGATCTGTTAACCCTTTTAACATATAATGTTTCTATTACGAATGTTTCACACAAGATGAATGACCACCAGTTCCTCTATCTGGAGGACATCGTTAATACTTGCCAATCTCGTAATAGGCCTCCTTTCTTCTTCATAATCTTACTATCTATCTAAATACAAATCACTCTCATTAGACTCGATAACTTCAAGTATCTTTTTCTACTATGAAAATAAATCCA
>NZ_JAMQUU010000067.1:0-1656 GCF_025594975.1 Turicibacter sp. T129
TTTCTATATAGACCATCATGCCTGGAGGGCACCACAATAAACGAAAATAAAGTGTGCGTTGAATGATATGGTTTAGCTTCATCCACAATATGTTGTACAATCAAGGACGATGTTTCTTGGATCGAATAGACCGATATATAGACTGTCCTGACAACTTCTCTTTGAACCACATTTTGTCCCTGAGGACGCATAGTAGAATAATAATCATGAAGTTGATATTGTACGTCAATTATATTCAAAGGAGAATTTAAACGATGGATGTTGTTTACCAAACGTGTTGTGGGATTGATGTGCACAAGATGAAGTTGGTTGCTTGTTTGTGTAAAGGCCACAAGCAAGAAATCAAGGAGTTTAGTGCCAAAACAAAAGATATCAAAGCGATGGTTGATTGGCTTGAAGGAAACAAATGTGAAATGGTTGCGATGGAGTCGACTTCTGTTTATTGGAAACCTCTTGTCAATATTTTTGAAATGCGCGGATTAAAGTATATGGTTGTTAATGCCAAAGACTTTAAAGCTGTTCCTGGCCGAAAGACAGATGTATTGGATAGTGCGTGGTTAGCTGATTTACTCCGTCACGGTTTACTTAAATCAAGTTTCATTCCAAGTCGTGAACAACGCGAATTAAGAGAAGCGACACGATATCGCAAGGCAATAACCGAAGAAAGAGCTCGTGCCCTTAACAGACTTCAAAAGTTATTAGAGGGGGCAAATATTAAAATTAGTTCAGTTCTTTCAACGATGACAGGTAAAACAACCATGAATCTACTGGATTATGTTCTAAACAATGATGAAATGATGGATGAAAAAACAGCTGAAACCTTAATTATCAGTCGAATATCAGCTTCTGTTAAAGAGGTGACAGAGGCGATGGAAGGAATAATGACTCCTTTTCAAAAAACGATGATGAAACAAGTTCTCACGCATCTTAACGAATTATCCGAAAGAATTGAAGAGATGGATATCATCATTGATACGTATATGGCAGAGTATTGGGAAGCCATCAAGAAACTCGAACAAATTCCTGGCATCGGAAAGAAGAGTGCAGAAATTATTTTAGCTGAAATTGGATTAGACATGAATCAATTTCCAAGTGCAGGACATTTAGCTTCATGGGCAGGTGTAGCACCCGGGAATAATGAAAGTGCGGGCAAAAGAAAAAGCGGGCGAACCCGCAAAGGAAATAAGATACTAAAATCGACACTCGCTCAAGTGGCGAAATCAGCCTCTAAAAATAAAAATAGCTTTTTTCATGCCCAATATCAACGAATCGCTGTCAAAAGAGGGAAAAATAGAGCCACTTTAGCGGTCGCTCATTCTATTTTAATAGCCATCTATCATATGTTGAAAGATGGCCAGGAATTTATTGACTTAGGATCCGACTACTATAACCAATTTAATACCGAGAAAAAAATTAACTCATACCTGAAAAAGTTAGCTGCTTTAGGATATAGAGTGGATGAACATTCAACGGTAAAGTGAGTCGGATAATTTATTATCGTAAAAAATAAGGAATTTAAAACAGCTAAAGACAAACAAATATTGTCGAAGGTCGCCTTTCTTTTGACGGTATTTTATGACAAGATTCGAGGCCTACAAGGGAGGTCTTTTCAAAGCTGACCTCGCGGAGGGAGTTTGGATTTATTTTCATAGTAGA
>NZ_JAMQUU010000068.1:0-40607 GCF_025594975.1 Turicibacter sp. T129
TAATTATCTCCTACTCGATTGCCGATGTATCACATCGATATATGTCACCAGACCTTTCTCGTTTTCATAAAATACTACGTAAGTAGATAGGAGGTAGGTGGTTATTATGATATTGATCATAAACAATGATAAGCGGATGAATTATTTGTCTGAGTACATCCGTGATAGTGGGTTAGATCTTGTTCAGTATTATCGTGATTCAGTGAGCTTTGATTTTCATATTTTAAAGGAAACGCATTATTTTATTTTGCCTTTTGGTGGAATTAGTGAAAGTGGACAAATTGCAAATACTCATTTACGTTTAACAGAAGAAGTTTTATTAAGTTTACCAGAAGATTGTGTGATTTTTACGCCGATTCGATATCCTAAATTAATGGCATTGTTAAAGTCTGTTCCAAGAAAATGTGAAGTTATTTTTGATTATGATGAAGTCGCAATTTATAACTCTATTCCTACAGCGGAAGGAGTGATTTATAACATCATTAAAAATACAGATATTACAATTCATCAAGCAGAGATTTTAGTGATTGGATCAGGTCGAACTTCATTAACGATTGCAAGAGATTTAAAAGCGTTAGGTGCATATGTGAGTGTAACCTTCAGAAAGAAAAAAGATGAAGCCCGATTATTTGAAATGGGATTGCATCCGATTCATATTGACTTGATGGTTGAAGATTTACATCATTATGATGTGATTGTAAATACTGTACCTGCGATGGTACTTGATGAAAAAGCCTTGAACCATGTGAGAAAAGATTGTTACATCATGGATGTGAGTAGTAAACCAGGTGGTGTTGATTTTGACTATGCGAAACAATTAGGGATTCAATCAGAATTAGCCGGTTCATTACCTAGTATTGTCGCTCCAAAAACAGCTGCTTATTATTTGTTTCGCTTTGTGAGAGATTACATCGCCTTAAATGAAAAAAAGGGGAGATTGTGATGAATCAACATGGATATGCGGTCGCAATCGTTGGGGCAAGTGGTGAGGTTGGCAGAAGTATGATTGAAACACTAGAGCGTTATCCTATTCCAGTCTCTTCCTTACGTTTACTCGCCTCCAAACGATCGGCAGGAAAAACTCTCTTGTTTAAAAAGGAACCAATTGTAATTGAGGAGTTATCAGAAGATTCATTCGAAGGCATTGATTTAGCGTTTTTTAGTGCGGGTGGGAGTGTATCATTAAAGTATGCTCCAATTGCCGTGTCAAAAGGTGCAGTTGTCATTGATAATACGAGTGCTTTCCGTATGGATCCAACGATTCCATTAGTCGTTCCTGAAGTAAATGCTCATGTCTTATCCAAAAATACGCCATTAATTGCGAACCCAAATTGTTCAACTATTCAATTAGTGGTGGCACTTAAACCATTAATTGAAGCCTATGGGATTGAATCGGTTAATGTTTCAACATATCAAGCGATTTCAGGAGCGGGAGCTAAAGCCTTATATGAGTATGAGCAAGAATTAAGTGACGAGTCTTATGAGCCACAGATTTTACCTACGCGTTCAGATAAAATTTATTATCAAATTGCCCATAATGTCATTCCACAAATTGATGTCTTCTTGTCATCAGGTTATACGAAAGAAGAAATCAAAATGATCAATGAAACACAAAAAATATTAGATGATTATGAGCTAAAAGTGAATGCGACTTGTGTTCGAGTTCCTGTTCGGTATGGTCATAGTGTCTCAGTGACAGTTAAGTTGAAAAAACCAGTTAACGATCGAGAAGAAATTATTGAGGTATTTAAGCAAAGTCCTGATGTCATCTTACGTGATAATATTTTACATCAAGAATATCCAATGCCTTCGTATTTAGCTCATCAAGATGAGGTGTTTGTTGGACGTGTTCGAAAAGATTTATTTGAGGAAAATGTTGTTCATTTTTGGGTCGTTGCTGATAATATCTTAAAAGGAGCCGCCTTAAATAGTGTGCAAATTGCTTATTATATGCATCGTCATGGATTGTTAGGTGATTAAAATGGATATTGTAGTTATGAAATTTGGTGGAACCTCAGTACGGGATCAAGCAACAAGATTTCAAGCATTTAAGCATATTCGGCGTGAGGTAAGTGCAGGGTACAAAGTTGTAGTTGTTGTATCAGCAATGGGTAGAAGCGGGGAGCCATACGCCACTGATACGTTAAAGGAACTTGTGACTTATCATGTGTCTAAGCGTGAAAATGATCGTCTACTTTCATGTGGAGAAATTATTTCGAGTATTGTGATGTCTGACTTTTTACAACAACAAGGGTTAAACGTCACTTCTTTAGCTCCAGATGAAGTAGGGATTAAAACTGATAATAATTATAGTAATGCTAATATTATTACCATTGAAACGAGTAAAATAGTTTCTTTATTTAATGAATATGATGTGTTAGTTGCCCCGGGATTTTTAGGCACAACATTAGAAGGGCATATTACCACACTCGGACGAGGAGGGAGTGACACGTCAGCTGTTGCCTTAGGGGGTGCCTTAAAGGCGAGTTATGTTGATATTTACTCCGATGTTGAAGGGGTCATGACCGCTGATCCGAAATTAGTGAAAAATGCACGTGTCTTAGAGAAAATTAGTTATGATAATTTGATTGCGCTTGCTGCAAGAGGAGCAAAAGTTATTCATTTAAAAGCCGTCGAGTTAGCTAAAAAAAATCATGTCAATTTACGTTTGCGTTCCACAACGGCTGATCATATTGGAACTTATGTCGTTGATGAGGAGGTGAATACCTTAAGCTTGACGTATAAATCAGGATATACTCGTTATGAAATTTTAGGGCTAAATTGCCCCATTAATTGTGAGTTATTAATTAAACAAGGGGCGTATTGGTATGCACAAGTTCATGATGAAGAAGCAGTTGAACATTACTTGAAAGAAAACGAATTAGAATTCATTAAAAATGAAAATTATGTTCGTGTGAGCTGGATGAATCAACAAAGAACACCGGTTGAACTAACCTTCTACGTCGATGCTTTGAAGCTTGAGGATACATTAAACTTTTTACATTATAATTTAATTTAAGTAAAGGATGTGAGAGTTATGAAAAGTTTTGGTCCGGTTATTACGGCGATGGTAACCCCATTTGATGAATATAATCAACTAAACATTAGTAGTTTACGAAAGTTGATTATTCATTTATTAAAACACGGATCAACGAGTTTAGTGATTACGGGAACAACGGGAGAGGCGCCTACTTTAACAGCGATTGAGCGCTTAAGAATTTGGGAAACAGCAGTTGATTTTGCGGGTGGAACTGTTCCGATTATTACAGGTGTAGGAACGAATAATACAAAAACAACGATTCATAATGTGAAATTAGCTGAAGAAATTGGTGCAGATGCGGTGTTGGTGGTGACTCCTTATTATAATAAGCCGAATCAGGTTGGATTGATGACACATTTTAAAGAAATTGCTAATTCAACTGATTTGCCGATTCTTTTATATAACATCCCTTCACGGACGGGCGTTAGCTTAACGTTAGAAAGTATTTTAGAATTAGCAGAAATCAAAAATATTGTTGGGATTAAAGATTCTAGTGGAGATTTAAACTTATTAAAAGCGTTAAAAGAACAAGCCCCTGATCACTTCTGTCTCTATAGTGGGGATGATTCTAATTATTTGGAAACAATCAAACTAGGAGGCGATGGCGTAATCTCAGTTGCTTCACATGTTGCTGGCTTACAAATGAATCAAATTTATCAGCTTTATCAAAAAGGTAAAGTTGAAGAAGCTGAAGCTTTGAATGAGAAGTTAAAGCCTCTTTATAAAGGATTGTTCTGTACAACCAACCCAATTCCAATTAAGGCGATATTAAATCAACTTGGAATGGAGGTTGGAGGACTTCGACTTCCGCTAGTTGAGATGGATCAATTTGAAACTCTAGAACTTTTTAATGAACTTAGAGGACTATTAGATGAATAAACATGTAAAAAACATCTGTTCTGTTGAATGGCAGATGTTTTTTTTATATGATGAAAAGATTTAAAGCCCTATCATCAGAGGATATATTTTCTTGGCAAATGCCAGGGAAGCCAGTATCCAATCGATTGACAAACTAAAATTGAATCTAAATTTTAAAATACATCTCTGTTTTTATATAGACTTTATTTTCGATAGTTTGTCTAAAAAAAAGACGGTAACACTTGTCAGTTACTGACGTGATGTACTATAATGATTGTAGAAGATAAACATTTTCCTTTTTATACGAATGAAGGTTAGGTTCTCTATCTTTTTTAGTTAGTTAAAGAGAACAATCCTTAAGTTGATAATTAACACATATTGAATGGTATCTTTTCCTGATTAGTTTAAGCTTTAGTTTTGCAAAACGAGGAACGTTTTGATAGATTAGTCGTCATTGTTTTTTAGAAAGTGAACATTAAGGACGTATGTAATAATGCGTGACGTCGAATGATAAATAGGACAACATAAATTTTATGTTTATTGACACTAACTCATGCTCATTTATTTTTAAAATCAAATTTGTATCCGTATCATTTAATAAATAAAACGATCAATTTGGAATGAGAAATCAAAGTTTAATGAAGAGAAGAACCGTTCAAAAAAAGGAAACCTATAAACTCATGATAAAAAGTAAGGGGTATCTTACCTTTTATATCATTGATATGAAAATGACATAGTGAGTCAGATTGTGACTAATTAGGTTACAGTGAGAAACTTTTAAGTTAAAAAATTAAATTAAAGGAGGTGAATCGTTGTCAACTGACGTAACCAGTGAAACGAAATTTTGTTTCATATCATTGACAACGATAAGAATGTGGCATCAGTAGTAGAACAAAAAATTAAAGTATTTGCTTTAGGTGGACTCGATGAAAATGGGAAAAACTTATATGTAGTAGAAGTTAATGATAAAATCTTTATTTTAGATGCAGGGTTAAAATATCCAACGGAAGATTTATTAGGGGTTGATGCCGTCATCCCAGATTTCACTTATTTAAAAGAGAACGCTTCTCGCATTCAAGGGGTCTTTTTATCACATGGTCATGAAGATCATATTGGCGCTATTCCTCAATTATTGAGTATTATTAATGTTCCAGTCTATGGAACACGCTTAACGATGTCTTTAGTAGAAGATTCATTAACGGAGAATGGACTAGATTTTAAACAATATAAACTTTATAAAATCCGTGAAAATAATGAATTATTCTTTGGAGAGATTAAAGTAACCTTCTTTAAAACCACTCATAGTATTCCAGATTCAGTAGCGATTTGTATTCATACAACTGACGGAGTGATTGTCTATACTTCTGATTTTACGTTTGATCAAAGTGCAAAGGGTCGCTATCAAACAAATTATGCACGTATTTCAGAAATTTCAAAAGAAGGTGTTCTTTGCTTATTGTCAGAAAGTATCAATGCTGAAAAAGCTGGACATACAAGTACGGGAACCTCACTTCAGTATGAGTTAGATGAAGTTTTCTCTCGTGCGAGTGGGCGTATTATTTGTTCATTATACTCTTCAGATTTACACCGAATTCAGTTAGTCATTGACTTAGCTGTTCAATATAAACGTAAGATTGCCATTATTGGACGTAAAATGCAACGTATTGTCGATATTGCAGTAAAATTAGGATACTTACGTATTCCAAAATCAATGTTAATGAACTTATTATATATTGATGAGAAAAATGATAATAACTTATCAAATTTAGTCGTATTAGCGACAGGTAATCGTTATGAGCCATTTAATTCATTAATTCGTATGGCTAAACATCAAGACCGTTTAATTCATATCGAAAAAACAGATACAGTCATTATAGCGACACCGCCAATTCCAGGGAATGAGATTAAAGCGGCACGTACGATTGATATGTTATATCGCACAGGAGCACAAGTTTGTGTGATTAATAAAAATCTATTACCATCGTCACATGCAAGTAGTGAAGATTTGAAGTTAATGATGAATTTATTAAAACCACAGTACGTTATGCCGGTTATTGGGGAATATCGCAATTTAGTGGCTCATGCGAAAGTAGCAGAGCAAATGGGATATCATTCAGAGAACATTATTTTATTAGATAATGGTGATGTCGTTGAGTTCCAACAAGGGGAACTAGTGAACCATACAGAACATATTCAAATTGATCAAGTATTAGTGGACGGATTAGGTGTTGGTGACATTGGAAGTGTTGTCTTACGTGATCGTCAACTCATGGCAAATGACGGAATTATCGTTGTGATTGCTAACTTAAATAAAAATACAAAAGAAATTGTAGCGGGACCACAAATCGTAAGTAAAGGATTTGTTTACGAAAAAGGAAATGAAGAATTATATAAATTATTAGATGAATTAGTTCGTAACATTATTGGTCAATTCGTGACAGAACAGTATGTTAACTGGCAAGGATTACGTCAAGAGTTACGTGATAAAGTTGGAAAATTATTATTTAATAAAACGAAACGCAAACCTATTATCATTCCTATTGTTGAAGAGTTTAATTTATAATATTTAGAAAACTATCTCTCAGATCGAGAGGTAGTTTTTTTGTGAGAAGAAGTCAGAATAATAATGGAAAAAAATGAATTTTATGAGATAATAGTTACATTAACATTGAAATGATAGAGGTATGAATATGGCAAGCAAAAAGAAAGTTAAACATAAAAAACAAACTATTTTAAATGATTTATATTTAGAGTTGATCGGAATTGTCTTAGTGTTACTAGCTATTTTGATGCTTGGTCAGCTTGGGTTAATTGGAACATTTTTTAAGCAAGTCGGATTATTTGTCTTTGGAGAATTTTTTTGGCTCATTGCCATTGCGATGCTTGTAAATGGGGGGCGTATGATCGTTAAACGTCAAATTCCAACTTTCTTTAGCGCAAAGCAGATTGGTTGGTATTTAGTGTTTATTTCACTAATTGTTTTTAGTCATCTTCCGGTATACCGAGAGTTTAATGCTCATGATATTGCATTACTTGGAGGGATGTGGAATTACTATTTTTCGAACGATCTTTTAAATTCGTCATTTACAGTCGGAGGTGGGTTGATTGGAGCTGTGATTTATGGGGTATTAGTTCCATTAATTACGTCCATTGGTTTGTATGCTGTAGCTTTATTAGTCCTTTGTTATGGAACTTTACTCATCTGTAATTTAACTTTTAAAGACTTATACGAGGGAATCAAAGATTATCAGATGAAGCAGCGTCAAGAGCAGGCCTCTAAAAAGAAAAGTGTTAAAGCTAAAAAAATTCGTCAACGCCAGGAAGTTCAGGAAGAGGAACCTGATCATGCGACAGTCGTGACCTTACTTAATGAAACAGTAGATGAGGAAGCAATTGAAATTGAAGAAGTAGAAGAACTCATAGATGAAGGAAATGAATTTAAAATTAAAGAGTTTGATAAGCAGCCTCCGCATGAAGTGAGTGAGCCTGTCATTGAGATGGATTCACCTGTTTTAAATGATGAAAACTATATTTTGCCACCACTTGACTTATTGGTTGATTATCAACAAACGAATAATTCACAACGATTGCTTGTTAGTGCAAAGGCCCAAGCTAGAAAATTAGAGGATACGTTCAAAAACTTTGATGTCAAGGCAAAGGTACAGGAGGTTCATATTGGCCCTGCCGTCACAAGGTTTGAAATCTTACCGAATGTCGGAGTTAAGGTCAGTAAAATCTTAAACTTAACGGATGATATCGCCTTAGCTTTAGCTGCAAAAGGAATTCGAATTGAAGCTCCGATTCCAGGGAAATCAGCGATTGGAATTGAGGTGCCAAATCCAAAGCAAACGCTGGTTACTTTTAAAGAGATTGTTAAAGAAGTCCCTCAAAAACAACAAAAAGAAAAATTATTAATGGTATTAGGGCGAGATATTTCAGGGAAAACGGTCTATTCTCCATTAAATAAAATGCCGCACTTACTCGTTGCTGGGGCAACAGGTTCAGGAAAGTCGGTTTGTATTAATACGATTATTTGTAGTATTTTAATGCGTTCGACACCAAATGAGGTAAAAATGTTAATGATTGATCCGAAAAAGGTAGAGTTAAATGGTTATAATGGCATTCCCCATCTACTCGCACCGGTTGTAACGGATCCACGTCTAGCTTCATTAGCTTTGAAGAAAGTTGTTTCTGAGATGGAGTATCGTTATGAGTTGTTTAGTGAAAGTGGAACACGTAATATCGAAGGTTATAATGAGTATGTGAAGCAATATAATGAAACGCAAGAGAGTACTAAACCGTTGCTTCCATTTATTGTGGTTATTATTGATGAGTTAGCGGATTTAATGATGGTGGCTTCAAAAGAAGTGGAAGAATGTATTATGCGTTTAACACAGATGGCGCGTGCCGCAGGGATTCATTTAATTATTGCGACGCAACGCCCTTCAGTAGATGTTATTACAGGAGTTATTAAAGCAAATATTCCATCACGTATTGCATTTGGGGTTTCATCGGCTGTTGATTCACGTACGATTATTGATATGCCAGGAGCTGAGAAATTACTCGGTAAAGGGGATATGCTATTTTTACCGATGGGAGCATCAAATCCAACTCGTGTTCAAGGAGCATTTATCTCAGATGATGAAGTCGTTCGAATCGTTGAATTTATTAAATCACAAGTTGAACCTGAAGAGGTGAAGCAAGACTTCTTAGAAAATATTGAGCAGGTACAAAATGAAGGACAAATGATGGAGGACCCGTTGATGAGAGAAGTACTGGCTTATATTATTGAAACGAAGAAAGTTTCCGCTTCTTTATTGCAGCGTCGATTTAGAATCGGGTATAATCGTGCAGCACGTATTGTGGATGATTTAGAATCAAGTGGATTAATTGGACCAAGTGAAGGAAGCAAACCGCGAGAGGTCTTAATGACCGAAAGTCAGTATCATGAGATGGTAGCGAATTTATAAAGATATCGATACAAGCACCTTCCTATTAAAAATTAACTTGTTCTAGATTAATCGGCAGAGATGTAGTTAGTGATTAGAATCATTAGAAATTGGGTGTTCTAAAAATAAAAGAAGGTCGTTGTCATTACAACGACCTTCTTTTAGATTTAAAGGCCAAAAGAAGAGGCACACGTCATCCTCTACTAAAAGCAGTAAGAAGTCATGAAGAGAAATGAAAGATTTGAGTGAGTAGATAGCAGGAGATGATTTCACTTATGGAGAAGGTTAAGACTAGTTGATAGAATTGCTTTTGTTAGGTGAATTCTTTAATGAAAGTGGTTTTTATGCTTATTTAATAATAGAAAGTGAAAAAAAACTCATATCGTTTTAAAAAGTTCAAATAATAAAATTAGTCAATGAATGTAGTGTTTTTGTAAAAAAATGTAAATTTAATATATATGTTTACAAAACCACCTCTTTCTGATAGACTTATTCAAGGAAATTTTAGAACTAGGAGGACAACTATGAGAAAATTCACATCAATGTTAATCGTAACGATGGTTGCTATGATCGCTTTAGTAGCATGTAGTAGTGACAAGGGGGAATCAGGTTCGACAACTGGAACTGATAATGTAAACTTCAAAGTAGGAATGATGATCGACTCAGGAACAATTGATGATAAATCATTTAACCAAGGAACTTGGGAAGGAATTTTAGCTTATACAAAAGATCATAAAGGAGTTAAAGGGCAACACGTTCAGCCAAATGGTGAAACGACAGCTGATTATTTAAGTGCTGCAGATAACTTAATGATGGCTGGAAATAATGTAATTATTGCTCCAGGATTTAAGTTTGAAGAAGCCATCACTGAACTTCAAACAGCGAATCCAGAAGTTTCATTTGTGATTTTAGATGGAGAACCAGCGACAATGGCTGAGAATACAACAGCTATTTATTTCGCAGAACATGAAGCTGGATTCTTAGCAGGTGTGGCTGCAGCATTACAATCACAAACAGGAAAAGTTGGATTTATTGGTGGTATGAAAATTCCAGCTGTTGAACGTTTTGGATGGGGTTACTTAGCAGGTGTCGCTTATGCAAACGAGGCTTATGCAACAAATGTAGAAGTAGTTGACTATCAATATCAAGGAACATTCAATGATGTTCAAGGTGGTCAAATGATGGCTGGTGGAATGTATGATAAAGGAATTGATATCATCTTCTCGGCAGCAGCAGCAGTTGGAAATGGAGTTATCAATGAAGCGAAGGCACGTACTGAAGCTGGAGAAAAAGTTTACGTCATCGGAGTTGATGTGGATCAATACGATGAAGGATTAATGAATGATGGAAGTTCTGTTGTTTTAACATCTGCTATTAAACGTATTGACGTTGCCGTTTATGATGCATTAAAAGCTTACGGTGAAGGAAACTTCCCAGGTGGACAAATTATTACAATGGATGCAAAAACTAACGGAGTTGGGTTACCAGAAACTAACCCTAACTTAACAACAGATACACAAGCGAAAGTTGATGATACTTTAGCTCAAATTCAATCAGGTGCATTAGTTGTCCCAGTAACAGGCGAAGAATTAGATACATTCTTAGCTGAAGTTGGATACCAAGCAAATACAATCAACTATAAATAATAATCAAAACTAACTATCATATGATAGTTAGTTTTTTTGTTTAATTGAAGTTTGTTAATAACTATCATTAAGATAGGTTTGTATGTTTATGAGAATAGCCATGGGGTTAGTTATTTAAATTTGATTTTTTCGCGAAAAAAGATGGGACGTGAATGTTAGAAAAGTTGAATTTCAAAAGTGATTGGAGACATGTCCTCTGATGAGTAGGGCCCATTATTATCAAACATCCTATGATTTATATTTTGTGAGTAAGAATTAACAAGTATTTCTAATTTAAAAGGACAATTGGTTGGCTTGATATTAAATAGATCAAGCATTCATTAGTCATAAAAATTCAATAACTATTCTAGTGAAGAGAGGGGATTAAAAGATTTTAGTGAGGCATAGTTATTGAATGAGTTGTGATAAGAGGGAGAATTTCTTTAAAATTAATCGGAAATAATCTAATCTTTAAGAAAAGCTTTGTTCTAAAATCATTAGATTTAATAGAATTCAGCTTTTTAATCCAGGGCTTGTACAAAATCTAGTGATAATTTTTATTCATACAGATAAAAGGAATTTTGTATGAAATCTTTTGACAAGAGAACTATGATTGGGATTAGATTTCAATACAAAAAAGAGTCGTCTTAGTGTTAAAGACGACTCTTTTTAATTAATAATTAAAAGTTAATTTTTGCTCCTTGGTATCCCATCTCACTTAAGAAAGATTGTACATCAGCCTCGGTTGAAGGAATAACTAAGTTTCCAGCTTTAATGTTTGCTAATAATTCATTGACTGTTTCTTGTGTCTCAGTTGTTAAATTCGGGTTTGTTTCTGGTAAACCAACTCCATCAACTTCAGCAGTCATTGTGATCACTTCTCCACCTGTGAATGTTCCGTTGATGAATTCATCAACTTTAGTGTAAGAGGCATTATCCACTCGTTTAAGTGCAGATGTTAAGATGACTGATTCGTTAGTTTCTTGGTTGTAGATTCCATCTTCGTATTGATCCACATCGACACCGATGACGTAAACTTTGTCTCCAGCTTCAGTACGTGTTTTTGCTTCTGTAATAACACCACTACCTACACGTCCAGCAGCTGTGAAGATGATATCGATTCCTTTATCGTACATACTACCTGCTTGTGCTTGTCCACCAGCAACATCTGTAAATGTTCCATTATATAAATAGTCTACGACTTCAGCATTTGTTCCAAAGTGTTTATTAGCATAGGCTACACCAGCAACATAGCCATATCCGAATTTTTCAATAGATTCACTTTTCATTCCACCGATGAATCCAACTTTACCAGTTTTTGTTTCTAAGGCTGCTGTAATTCCTGCTAAGAATCCGGCTTCATGCTCAGCGAAATAAATAGCAATTGTATTTTCAGCCACCTCTTCTGGTTGTCCATCAATCATTACAAATTTAATGTCTGGGTATTGTTCTTGTAATTTTGTAATGGCTTCGTCAAATTTGAATCCTGGGGCAATGATCATTTGATTTCCAGCTGTAATTAAGTCATCAGCTGCTTGCATATAATCAGCTGTTGTTTCTCCAATTGGTTTAATGTATTGAGCTACGATTGTCCCGTTTTCTGATTCGTAACGTTTGATTCCTTCCCAAGTTGCTTGGTTGAATGATTTATCATCAATTGTTCCTGAATCCGTCATCATCCCAATTTTAATGTTGTCTCCTGCTGATTCAGTTGTTCCTCCACACGCTACTAAGCCTAAACTTGCAGCGATCGCAATAGTTAACATTGAAAATTTATTTTTCATCGTTGTATGGCCTCCTCATTTGTGATGAATTTTCATTCTAACAAAATAATTTTAGCTTGTAAATTATTTTTTTTTAATTTTTTCAAAAAACTCAGTTTTTGTCGAATTTATTACAAAAATAGGTTTTAATGGTATTTTTATGGTTTTTAATTCGTTGAAAGTGCTAGATAACTAAGAATAAAAATCTAATTCTGATTTATCGTGTCCTAACGATTTCACCGATTCTAAAGCAGAAATTTTATGAAGGGATCACAGTTTTTATTTAATAGAATCATCTTTTAAGCTATAACTTGTCAAATAATTAAAGCATTATGACTCAAATATTTTAGGGGAAAAAGTGATTGAATAAGCAGGAGGAATAAAAACATTTCTTGGGCACTTATCTTTCCTGAAAAAAATGAGTTGATTGTCATAATGGAGTGTAAATGAAAATGGGGGATTACATTAAATGATTAAATATTCATTGGAAGGTGTTATTGCCTCAATATGACTTACGATGCTAAGGGGTGGATCACAAACTATTTGAACAACAGAGGGCTTTCATCAAAAGAAATAAACAAACGTTTAAAAGTCTTAAATGACTTCTTAGGTGGGATTTCTTTCGGATAAAAAAGTTGTCGAAAAAAATAGCTATATTAGACCATCTTGTTGATGACGAATCGTTTGATATAAATGGTTATTGAATATCGTTTTTAAAGAGTCTATCTCTTTCAAGTAGAAAAAGAGTTGATAACAACAGTTTTGTTTAATAGAGCTCAAAAAATCAATGTAGACACTTAAAAAATGCTATTCAAAAAGTAGTTCTAGTATAGAGCTTATCATGTAAATCAAGTTCAAATAAATCAAGCTTTTTCTGACTATATTTGGGTGAAACACGAATGAAAAATATAAAAGTGTAGGAATGCTTGAATTTGAGTTTTTTAATCGACAAAAGTTGAAGATCAATTGAGTTGCAAATCAAAGGGAGTGATAGTACGAAACTACGATGGCGATTTTATATGAATGACGGTAAATCAAAGGAGATTAGGTCATCGTTAAAATTATAGTTTAGTTACTATAAGGTATAAAATGTAATTTAATACAGAAAAAAGCAATAAATGAGGAAAAAAATATGAAAAAAGTAAAAAAATGACGAATAAAGATTTACATAATTTATGAAATTTGTTACACTATTGCTGTATTGATTATGAGGAGGCCATATAAATATGAAAAAGAAATTTTCAATGTTAACGATTGCCTTAGCTGCAAGTTTAGGATTAGTAGCTTGTGGAACAGGTGAGGGTGACAAAGGAACAACAACAAACGGAGAAGCCAAAATTAAAGTCGGAATGATGACAGATTCAGGAACAATTGATGATAAGTCATTTAACCAAGGAACTTGGGAAGGGATTAAACGTTACGAATCAGAAAATGGAACGATTGAAGCGCAATATATTAAGCCAGGTGGAGAAGCAACTCAAGATTATTTAGAAGCTGCTAGTAACTTATTAACAGCAGGAAATGAAATGATTATTGCACCAGGATTTAAATTTAAAGAAGCGATTGGAAAATTACAAGGAGAAAATCCAGAAACAAAATTTGTGATTCTTGATGGAGAACCTGAAGGTGGAGTAGCTGAAAATTCAGTTGCAATTTACTTTGCTGAGCAAGAAGCTGGATTCTTAGCAGGAATTGCGGCAGCTCTTGAAACAAAAACAGGTAAAGTTGGATTCATCGGTGGAATGGTTATTCCAGCCGTGCAAAAATTCGGATACGGATTTGTAACAGGGGTTGCATATGCTAATGCAAATTTAGGAACAAATGTTGAAGTGGCAGACTATTTATATAATGGAACATTCAGTGATGTTTCAGGTGGACAAGCTCAAGCTGGTGGAATGTATGATAAAGGAATCGATATCATCTTCGTAGCAGCAGGTGGAGTTGGAAACGGTGTTATTGCAGAAGGTAAAGTACGTGCTGAAGCTGGAGATGATGTTTACGTCATTGGTGTAGACGTTGACCAATATGAAGATGGAATCATTTCTGATGGAAGTTCAGTTATTTTAACATCAGCGATTAAACGTATTGATAATGCAGCATATGATAAAATTGATGAATTAGTAAATGGAACATTTACTGGTGGGCAAGTAATCACAATGGATGCTAAAAATGATGGAGTAGGATTACCAGCTGAAAATCCAAACTTATCTGAAGCGACACAACAAGCAGCTGATGAAGCATTCGAATTAATTAAAAATGGAACAATTGTAGTTCCAACTGAATTAGATGAAGTGACAGCAATGTTAGAAGACTTAGGATTTGATGCAAGTCATCTTAATTTATCAGGAAACTAATCATTGATTAAAGAGGATAAAAGTACGCGGACTCATGTTCGTGTACTTTTTTTATGACAAAAGTAATGATTTTTGAAAGAATATTCAAAAATTACATAACTTTTTACAAATTTCGATATTTTTTGTTGATTATGGAGCTCGGAATATCCTATAATAGATAGGAATAGGCACTAGTTTGAAAAGTCGTCTATAGTTCTAAAAATTATTAAACTCTAACAGCAAAACGATTCGAAAATCCCGAAATTAAATGAAGAATCAAAAAGGTACAGAGGACATTACACTAATTGTAGAAAGGGGTAACGCTATGGAATACGTTATTGAGATGCTCAATATTACAAAAGAGTTTCCAGGGATTAAAGCCAACGATAATATTACGTTGCAAGTCGAGCCAGGAGAAATTCATGCCCTTTTAGGAGAAAATGGTGCTGGAAAGTCGACGTTAATGAGTGTATTATTCGGGCTTTATAAACCAGATGGTGGATGCATCAAGGTTCGCGGGAAAGAAGTGAAAATTACCGATCCGAACGTTGCAACGGAACTTGGAATTGGGATGGTGCACCAACACTTTAAATTAGTTCACAACTTTACTGTTACTGAAAATATCATTTTAGGAAGTGAACCCAAACTATTTGGAGGTCGCGTTGATATTAAAAAGGCCGCAAAACGCGTCGCTGAATTATCAGATCGTTACAACCTGCACGTTGATCCATATGCGAAAATTGAGGATATCTCAGTTGGGATGCAGCAACGTGTTGAAATCTTAAAAATGTTATATCGTGATGCTGAAATTTTAATTTTCGATGAGCCAACAGCTGTTTTAACACCTCAAGAAATTGAGCATTTAATGCAAATCATGAAGCAATTAACAGCTGAAGGAAAATCAATCATTATTATCACCCATAAATTAAAAGAAATTAAAGCTGTTGCTAAACATTGTACGATTATCCGTAAAGGTAAGGGAATTGGAACGGTTGTCGTTGATGAAGTATCAGAACAAGATTTAGCTGATTTAATGGTTGGACGTAAAGTTACATTTAAATTAGACAAAGAAGAAGCTAAAGTAGGGGCTCCAATTCTTGAAGTTGAAAATTTATGTGTGAAAAATGCTCGCGGTGTTGAGGCGCTTAAGAATTTATCATTAACATTGCGTGAAGGTGAAATCTTAGGGGTTGCTGGAATTGAAGGAAATGGGCAAACCGAATTAATTGAAGCTATTACAGGATTAAAACCAGCAGATAGCGGAGTAGTTAAATTAAATGGTAAAGATATTAGTAAAATGTCAGTTCGTCAGCGTACAGAAGCAGGAATCGGTCATATTCCAGAAGATCGTCATAAACATGGATTAGTCTTAGAGTATTCATTAGAAGATAACTTCATTTTACAAACATACTATCAACAACCATTCAGTAAAGGTGGAGTTTTAAACCGTAAGGCGATTCGTGAGCAATCAGAAACATTAATCGAACGTTTTGATGTTCGCAGTGGTCAAGGAAGTATCACTACAACACGTAGTATGTCTGGTGGTAATCAACAAAAGGCGATTATCGGTCGTGAAGTTGTTCGTTCACCAAAATTATTAATTGCTGCTCAACCAACACGTGGACTTGATGTTGGTGCGATTGAATATGTTCATCGTGAATTAATTGCAGAACGCGATAAAGGTCGTGGAGTCTTATTAATTTCCTTAGAATTAGATGAGATTTTAAATGTTTCAGACCGTATTGCTGTTATTTATGAAGGAGAGATTGTTGGAATCCTTGAAACAGCTAAAACGAATGAACAAGAAATTGGATTGTTAATGGCTGGTGCCGGTCGCGAAAGAGGTGAGCAGTAATGAAGAAATTTAAGTTTAATTTATCAGATGATGCTGTTCAAAAGAAATTATCACCTTTTGCTTCAGTAGTTCTTGGATTTATGGTTGGATTTGTTGTTTTATTCCTATTAGGATATAATCCAGTTGAAGGATTCACTTATTTATTCCAAGGTGGATTTAAAGGGATTTTATCAGGAAACTTTAAACAATTTGGTAATGGGTTATTACAAATGACACCATTGGTTTTAACAGGTCTTTCTGTAGCATTTGCCTTTAGAACAGGCTTATTTAATATCGGGGTCACAGGTCAAATGTTAGTCGGTGGATTTATGGCGGTCTATTTAGGGGCAACTCTTGATTTACCACGTTTTATTCACTTACCGGTCGCGGTGATTGGTGCGATGATTGCTGGTGGGGTTTGGGCGATTGTTCCAGGTCTTTTAAAAGCAAAGTTTAAAATTCATGAGGTTGTTACTTCAATCATGATGAACTATATTGCGCTTTGGGGTGTACAATACGCGGTTAAAGTATTAATTCCTGGTAAGTATTCAACTGAGTCAGCGACTATTTTAGAAACGGCGTCATTAAAAACAGAATGGATGACTTCATTCTTTAGTGGGTCAGCGGTTAACTTAGGGTTAATTCTTGCCATTATTGCATGTTTTGTTGTTTGGTTTATTTTAGAGAAAACAACATTTGGTTATGAACTAAAAGCTGTTGGATATAATCAAGATGCCGCTCAATATGCAGGGATGAAAGTAACACGTAATATTATTCTTTCAATGATTATTGCCGGTGTATTAGCAGGTCTTGCAGGAGCAACATTCTATGTAGGATATACGAACCATATTAAGGTTGGGGTTTTACCAGCACAAGGTTTTGATGGAATTGCCGTTGCATTACTTGGTTTAAATACACCAATCGGAGTGTTCTTATCAGCAGCGTTATTTGGATTTATGAAGGTTGGGGGAGCATTCATGCAAGCCATGTCAAATATCCCAAGTGAATTAATTGATATTATTATTTCAACAATTATTTACTTCTCAGCAATTGCTTTATTAATCCAAAGCTTCTTTAAAAAAGTAGCTCCTAAGAAAAAAGATGGAGGTGCGAAATAATGTGGGATTTTATTGTTTCAATGATGCCTTATGCCTTAGCCTTCACAGCACCTATGTTAGTGACGGCATTAGGCGGTTTATTTAGTGAGCGTAGTGGGGTTGTCAACATTGGTCTTGAAGGATTAATGATTGTCGGAAGCTTTACAACAGCCTTATTTATTAATCAATTTTATGCTGGAAATGATTCGATTATTTGGATCGGGATTTTATTAGGAGGTGTGGCCGGTTGTGCCTTCTCATTACTTCATGCCTATGCAAGTATTAATTTAAAGGCCGATCAAGTTATTTCAGGAACAGCGATTAACTTATTAGCACCTGCTGTAACAATCTTCTTAGCTCGTACGTTAACAGGATCACAAAATATTAGTATCGTTAAAGGTGTTTCTCGCTTTGATGCCCCAGTTTTATCTAATATTCCTGTCATTGGGCCATTATTCTTTAGTAAAATGTATTTAACAACATTCATCGTTTTAGGATTAGTTATCTTAACATGGTATATTGTTTTTAAAACATCATTTGGTTTACGTTTACGTGCTTGTGGGGAGCATCCTCAAGCAGCTGATTCAATGGGAATCAATGTTTATAAAATGCGTTACATTGGTGTATTAGCTTCAGGATTCTTAGCCGGTCTTGGAGGAGCAATTATTATTGTTACGACATCGAATGAGTTTAATGGATCAGTAGCCGGTCTTGGATTCTTAGCATTAGCCGCTTTAATCTTCGGTAAATGGAATCCATGGTCAGTTTTATTTGCTTCATTCTTCTTCGGATTTATGAAGACATTAGGACAATTAGCTTTAATTAACGATACATTAAAATCACTTGAAATTCCAATGGAATTCTATAATGCGTTACCATATGTGATGACACTTGTTGCCTTAATGATCTTTAGTCGCAACATTGTTGGACCAAAAGCTGCGGGTGAGCCATACGATAAAGGAAAACGTTAAAAAAAGAAAAGACAGTTTAAACTGTCTTTTTTTTGATTAAAAGTGGTCGAAAATCGTCAAGCATTGCTTATCCAGTCGTTTTTGCTTATAATAAAGAATAGAACATCATGTCCATGCACGATACTATAGTAAACTTGCTTGAAAATGATGCCGTCTGTTAGACGATAAAGATATATATATAAGAATATTGGAGGTTCAATAAATGAGTTTAAATAAAGGAAAAAAAGTCATCGTTGGGATGTCAGGTGGTGTGGACTCTTCAGTCGCTGCTTACTTATTAAAAGAACAAGGCTACGATGTAGAGGGTGTGTTCATGCGAAATTGGGATAGCGCTGCTAACTCAGATATTCTAGGAAATCCAACCGTGAATGATGATGTTTGTCCACAAGAAGTGGATTATATGGATGCCAAAGCTGTTGCTGATCAATTAGGAATCAAACTTCATCGTGTGGATTTTGTTCAAGAATATTGGGATCGTGTGTTTATGTATTTCTTAGATGAATATAAAGCAGGACGTACACCAAATCCAGATATTATGTGTAATAAAGAAGTTAAATTTAAAGCCTTCTTAGATTATGCCATGAATTTAGGGTGTGACTACATTGCTATGGGGCATTATGCGCGTGTTGAACATGGGGAAGAAGTGAAAATGTTACGTGGCGTAGATAATAATAAGGATCAAACTTATTTCTTAAGTCAGTTGACACAAGCCCAATTAAGCAAAACATTATTCCCGGTTGGTGAATTACAAAAATCAGAAGTTCGTGAAATTGCAGAGAAGATGGAATTAGCAACTGCGAAAAAGAAAGATTCAACAGGGGTTTGCTTCATTGGAGAGCGTAACTTTACGCAATTCTTACAAAACTACTTACCAGCACAACCAGGAAAAATGCAAACGTTAGATGGTGAAGTCATGGGTGAGCATATCGGATTAATGTATTATACGATTGGTCAACGTAAAGGTCTTGGAATTGGTGGAAAAGGTGATGCATGGTTCGTGATTGGGAAAAACTTAAAAGAAAACATTTTATATGTTGGTCAAGGGTTTGATCACGAGTATGTGTATGCTGATGAAGCGCATGTATCAAATGTAAACTGGATTCCAAGTGAGAAATTTACTGGAACATTTACTTGTACAGCGAAATTCCGTTACCGACAACCAGATGTTAATGTTGAATTAGAGTGGATGGATGATGAGACATTAAAGGTTCGTATGTCAGATCCAGTTCGCGCGGTTACACCAGGGCAAGCAGCTGTCTTTTATTTAGGTGACGTTTGCTTAGGTGGCGGACGTATCGAAGCAGCCTTTAAAGATGGAGAACGTCGCATGTATTAAGAGAGGATGAATTTAATGGGAGAAGCCAACTATATTCAAGGGATATTTTTAGATTCTATATTTTTTAATGAGGACAATGGCTTCTCTATTGGAACTGTTTTAGTGACTGAGTACCAATGCAACGAAGAACAACTAAAATTGGCATATAAATCCGTGGATGAGAAAGTGATTGATACG
Organism: Turicibacter sp. T129; assembly: GCF_025594975.1. Classification (NCBI taxonomy): domain Bacteria; kingdom Bacillati; phylum Bacillota; class Erysipelotrichia; order Erysipelotrichales; family Turicibacteraceae; genus Turicibacter; species Turicibacter sp. T129. The sequence continues at coordinate 19,984 of NZ_JAMQUU010000068.1, forward strand.
TTAGGGTTAAATGATAAAGAAGAACATCATAAAATTACAGTATCAGGTTATTTTCCTAAATTAGTGTCTCATAAAACGTATCGTTTTAATGGAAGTTTGACGCAACATCCAAAATACGGGTGGCAATTTCAAGCGACGTCATATGACAGTGTCACGGTTCGTGGGAAATCGTCACTTGTTCATTATTTGAGTAGCGATATCTTTGAGGGAATTGGACAAAAAACAGCTGAAAAGATTGTAGAGACATTAGGAGAAAATGCGATTGATGTCATTTTAAGAAATCGTCAAGCGTTAGATGAGGTGCCGAAACTTTCTAAGAAGTTAGCCGATAAATTATATGCAACGTTAGTTGATCAACAAGGGACGGAACAAATTTTAGCACCACTTTACGGTTACGATTTAAGCCCTCGATTAGTCATGAAGATTTTTAAAAAATATCAGTATCAGGCCCTTGAGATTATTCAAGAGAATCCTTATCGTTTAATTGATGATATTGAGGGAATCGGTTTTATTAAAGCTGATGAACTGGCAAAACGATTAGGGGTTGCAAGTGATGACCCAAGACGCATTCGTGCAGCTTTACTTTATGTCATCGATCAAATTGCGATTCAAAAAGGTCATACGTATGTGTATCATAAACAGCTTCTTCAAAGTGCTCTACAATATTTAAATCAAAAGTCGAATCAATTATTGGACTTAGCTCAAATTGAAGGTCAAATCCAAGCGTTAATTCAAAAGAAAAAGATCTATATTGAAGGAGATTTTCTATTTATTCCGCTTCTTGTGAATAGTGAAAAGGGCATTGCTGAATCAATCATGAGGCTTCAAACCGAAGTTCAAGCAGAAGATGAGCAAGTCTTAAATACGATTAGCGAATTAAAGGACGAAATGGCGATCACTTATTCTCCTGAGCAAGAAGAGGCTATTAAAATGGCGTTAAAACAGCCAGTTAGTATCATTACAGGTGGACCAGGAACAGGTAAAACGACCGTTGTTCAAGGGATTTTAAAAGCTTACGGCTTACTTCATCACCTTTCACTTGATCCCACTAAATATGCTACTTCTGAAAAGCCATTTCCAATTGCTTTAGCTGCCCCCACTGGGCGTGCTGCCAAACGAATGACAGAAACGACAGGACTTAAGGCCTCAACCATCCATCGTTTACTTGGTTATGGCGTAGATGGTGTTTTTCAGCATGATGAGTTTTCTCAGCTTGACTATGACTTAATTATCATTGATGAAAGTTCAATGCTTGATACCCTACTTGCTTTTCAGCTTTTTCAAAGTATCAAAACTGGTGCACAAGTTATTTTAGTTGGTGATGATAATCAGTTACCGTCGGTTGGGCCGGGACAGGTATTGAAAGATTTAATTGAAAGTGGGGCTATTCCCCTAACGAGATTATTAACCGTTCATCGTCAGGCACAAGACTCATCCATTATTTCCTTAGCTCATGCGGTGAAAAATAATCATCTTCCAGATGATTTACGAGTGAAAAAGCCTGACCGTTTATATGTTGAAGCGACACACCAACAGATTCCTGTTTATTTAAAGCAAATTGTTGAAAATGCCATTTCCAAAGGGTATACGGCTAATGAGGTTCAGATTCTAGTTCCGATGTATCGAGGTGATTGTGGGATTGATAGTTTAAATGTCATGTTACAAGAAATTTTCAATCCACCTGATGAACAAAATAAGCGTGAGATGACGTTTGGTCAACGTATTTTTCGAATTGGTGATAAAGTCTTACAGTTAGCCAATCAACCAGAAACGGGAGTGATGAATGGTGATGTAGGAGAAGTCATTGGTATTTCTTATAAAAATGAAAATGATGATAAAGAAGAAAAGCTGATTGCTTGTTTTGATACGAAAGAAGTGACCTATAAAAAAGGTGATCTTCAAAACTTAACACACGCTTACTGTGTCTCAGTTCATAAATCACAAGGATCAGAATATCCCATTGTAATTTTACCAATGACGCATGCTTATCATGTCATGCTTCAAAAAAAGCTCATTTATACAGCAATTACGCGTGCTAAAAGATCATTGATTGTCATTGGTGAATATTTAGCCTTTGATAAAGGAGTTAAAAATGAAGGCGAAGAACGTCAAACGACATTAAGACTTCGTTTTGATCTTCAGAAGGAACAAGTGCCAAAAGAAAATCCATTTGCTGATTACTTTAAAGAGCACCATATTCCATTTGATTATTTGGATGAAGAACAATTGGAAGGGATAACGCCATACGACTTTATGGAGGAATAGTTATTTGCTAATTTTGTCGGAATTCGGACATAAAAAAAGTGAAATCACCCAAACTAAGACTATCATGTTGAAGTGAGGTGAACTACATGAAGAAGATGGTATTATTCTTATTCTTTGCTGTTACGTTAGTGGCAACATTTATGTATTATGATGATCCACGCTATTATCGAAGACAATTTCAGCGACAAATGAGAAAATGTCGCCGACAAATGGATTGTTGGCAAGATTGTATTCATGATATGATGCCATTTTAAGAAAAAACTCTCTCCTGGTGGGAGAGTTTTTCTTCATTTTAGTCAGATTTCACGTAATTATTTGGTGAAATCCAAAAAAAAGCTTGAAACCCTGAGATAAAATCGATAAAATAGAGTCGAATAACAAAATGTTGATAGAAGAAAGTAGAGATTTGCAGTTTCACAGAGAGGGATTTCTAGGCTGAGATAAATCCTAACGAAAAATACTCGAAAGCTACTTCTGGAGTGTAGGTAAAACCTATCGGTTGGCGCCGTTATTGCCTTCGAGTGTTATTTTTTCAAACGAAAAAATAAAATTAAGGTGGTACCGCGTTCAAATCGTCCTTATTTCGTAAGGGCTTTTTTTATACTCATTTTTCAAAAGAGGTGACAAAATATGAAATACATGACAGGTTCAGAAATTCGATCAATGTATTTAAATTTCTTTAAATCAAAAGGACATATGATCGAACCAGGTGCACCATTAGTACCAGTAAACGATCCAACGTTATTATGGATTAACAGTGGGGTTGCTGCTTTAAAGAAATATTTTGATGGGCGTGAAATTCCAAACAATCCACGTATTACAAATGCTCAAAAATCAATTCGTACGAATGACATTGAAAATGTAGGAAAGACGGCTCGTCACCATACGTTCTTCGAAATGTTAGGAAACTTCTCAATCGGAGATTACTTCCGTGAAGAAGCTGTTACTTGGGGTTGGGAATTATTAACATCACCAGAATGGTTTGGATTCGATAAAGATTTATTATACGTAACGATTTATCCAAACGACCAAGAAACATACGATTTATGGATTAAATTAGGGGTTAAACCTGATCACATTGTTAAATTAGAATATAACTTCTGGGAAATTGGAGAAGGACCATGTGGACCAAACACGGAAATCTTCTTTGATCGTGGAACAAAATACGACCCAGAAAATATCGGAATTCGTTTATTAGAAGAAGATATTGAAAATGATCGTTATATCGAAATTTGGAACATCGTATTCTCTCAATTTAACTCTAAAGAAGGATTAGAACGTAGTGAATATCCATTACTTCCAAATCAAAACATAGATACTGGGATGGGTCTAGAACGTATGGCTTGTGTCCTACAAGGAGTAGAAACAAACTTCGATACAGACTTATTCATGCCAATTATTAAAAAGACTGAAGAAATTTCTGGAGTGAAGTATACAGAAGAAACAGGAGTTGCCTTCAAAGTCATCGCTGACCACGTACGTACTGTTACATTTGCTGTTGCAGATGGAGCTTTATTATCAAATGAAGGTCGTGGATACGTCTTACGTCGTTTATTACGTCGTGCCGTTCGTTACGGTAAAAACTTAGGAATTGACCGTGCATTTATGTATGAATTAGTTCCAGTTGTAGCAGACATCATGAAAGATTATTATCCATACGTTTGCGATAAAGTTGAATTAGTTCAAAAAGTTATCAAGTCAGAAGAAGATCGTTTCCGTCAAACATTAGCTGATGGTGAAAAAATCTTAACTGAATTAATGACTAAGAGTGAAACAAAAACAATCAATGGTAAAGATGCCTTCATGTTATACGATACCTATGGATTCCCATATGAGTTAACATTAGAATATGCTGAAGAATCAGGATTTACAGTGGATAAAGCTGGATTTGATGCGGAAATGGAAGCTCAACGTGAACGTGCTCGTAATGCTCGTGAAGATGTCGCAAGTATGCAATCACAAAATGAAGCATTAATGAACTTCAAGGAAGAATCAACATTTGTTGGATATACGCAATTGTCAACAACAGGAAAAGTCATCTTATTATTAAAAGATGGTGAAGTGGTTGATTCATTAACGGGTCAAGGACAAGTTATCTTAGATATCACACCATTCTACGCTGAAAGCGGAGGACAAGTAGCAGATACAGGATTAATGACAACAACAAACGCAACGGTAGAAGTTTTAGATGTGATTAAAGCTCCTAATGGTCAACATTTACATACAGTTAATGTTAATGGAACATTATCGTTAAATGATGCAGTAACGTCACAAGTGACTGTCGATGCACGTTTAGCTTTAACGAAAAACCATACAGCGACTCACCTTTTACATCAAGCATTAAAAGATGTTATTGGAGAGCATGCGAACCAAGCAGGATCATTAGTATCAGCTGACCGTTTACGTTTTGACTTTACAAATATGCAAGGATTAACGCCTGAAGAGTTACAACGCATTGAAACCATTGTCAATGAAAAAATCTGGGCATCACTTCCTGTTGAAGTGTTCGAAAAATCAATCGAAGAAGCAAAAACAATGGGAGCTATGGCATTATTCAGTGAAAAATACGGAGATACAGTTCGCGTAGTTAAAGCTGGAGAATACAGTATTGAGTTATGTGGGGGATGCCATGTTTCAAACACATCAGAAATCGGATTATTCAAAATTATTTCTGAATCAGGAATCGGAGCTGGAACACGTCGTATTGAAGCTGTAACAGGTCAAGCAGCCTTTGAATATATGAATACATTCATTAACCGATTTGCAGCTGTTGCTGAAACATTAAAAACAAAACCAGCCTTACTTGAAGAACGTGTAGAGGGTGTGTTAGACGAATTAAAAGAAGCACATCGCGAAAATGAATCATTAAAATCTAAATTATCGCATTTAAAAATGAAGGAAATTGTCAATAATACACATGAAGTGAATGGATTCACTGTCTTAACAGCTAGCTTAGTTGATGTGGATATGAATCATTTACGTCAAATGATTGATGAATTCAAACAACAATTAACGTCAGCAGTTATCGTTTTAGCGAGTGCAGTAGACGGTAAAGTAGCCATCTCTTGTGGTGTAACAAATGATTACGTGAAACAAGGGGTACATGCTGGTAAGATTGTTAAAGAAGTTGCAAGTATTTGTGGCGGAGGCGGAGGCGGACGTCCAGATATGGCCCAAGCCGGAGCAAAAGACGCTAGCAAAATTAATGAAGCTCTTCAAAATGTTGATGAATGGTTAAAAAATAATTTATAATTCTTTTCATCCCTTTAACAATATTGTAAAATAAAGTTAATGACTATTTATGGGTGGTGAATTGCATGATCTCAAATCATACTATGATGCTAGACGAGGCCCTACAAGATAAATTAAATCAAAATGAAACAGTTGAATTAATTTTAACGGATGTCTTCGAAGCATTAGAAACAAAAGGATATAACCCAATTAATCAAGTCGTTGGATACTTGATTTCAGGAGACCCAGCATATATTTCAAGCTATCAAGGGGCACGCAATAAAATCCAACAAATTGAACGTGATGAAATTATTGAAGTTTTATTAGAAAAGTTTATTGAGTCGAAAAAATGAAAACACTCGGATTAGATTTAGGAACACGTACATTAGGTATCGCAATCAGTGATGCATTAGGAATGATGGCTCATGGAGTCGAAACGTTCCGTTTTGAAGAGAATCATTATAAAAAAGCAATTCAACACGTTCAACAACTAGTCAAAACACAGCACGTTTCAAAAATTGTTTTAGGATTGCCAAAAAACATGAATGGATCAATTGGAGAACGCGGTCAAGTGACGCAAGATTTCGCTAAGAAATTAGAAGAAGCGACAAATGTTAAGGTCATTCTGTGGGATGAACGTTTAACCACGATGCAAGTGGAACGCGTTTTAATCCAAGCAGATGTTAGCCGTAATAAACGTAAAAAAGTCGTTGATAAAATGGCAGCAACGATTATTTTGCAAAGTTATTTAGATTCAAGCCAAGCACGTTCATTCGTGTAAACTACAGTAAGAGGTGTTAACTATGTTAGATGAAAATCAATTAACAGTAATCGATGAAAACGGAAATGAATTATTATGTGAGATCTTATTCACATTTGATTCAGATGATTATAATAAATCATATGTTGTTTATTACCCAGCGGGTGCTGAACATGAAGACGAAGATGGAAATGTGGATTTACACGTTTCTGCTTACGTTCCAAGCAATAACAATGAAGGTGGAGAATTACTTCCAGTTGAAACAGATGCTGAGTGGGATATGATCGAAGAAGTGATCAATACATTCTTAGCAGATGAAGAAGCTGAAGGTGAAGAATAATTCATAAACAACAGTGCAAGGGCGGACCTACGGGTTCGTTTTTGCACTGTTTATTTTAGAGGTGAAGATAGATGAGGAAAATTGCAAGTCTTATCATGGGACTAATCCTACTTATCGTAATAGCAGTAGGAGGGTATGGATATTATTTATATGATTCAACCTTAAAACCCGTTGATTCACAGGATGAAACGGTAATGAATTATAAAATTGAACCTGGAACAACGACTAAGAGAGTGAATCAACAATTAGCTGAACTTGGTTTAATTAAACATCCTAAAATGGCAGATTTAATTGTCCGCCTAAACGATTGGTCTCATATTCAAGCCGGAGAATATGCCTTATCCCCATCGTTAACATTAGAAGAAATGTATCAAAAGTTTGAAACGGGAGATGTCATGGAACCTGATATGGTTAAAGTGACAATTCCAGAAGGTTATGATTTAGAATACATTGCAGCCGTGATGTCACCCTTAGTAGGATTGACAGCTGAGGATTTATTAATGGAATGGAAAAATCCTAGTTATGTAAGAACTTTAATTGATGAGTATTGGTTTTTAACGGAGGATGTTTTACAGGAAGGCATTAAATATCCACTAGAAGGGTATATTTACCCGATTACCTATGCCTTTGTTGATGATATTTATACGGTAGATGAATTAACGCATGAGTTATTAAATCTTACTGAGCGTAAGTTAAATCCATTGCGTGATTTATTTGAGAAAAGTTCATTAAGTATTCATCAAGTCATGGCATTAGCGTCTGTTGTGGAAGGAGAGACTCAACGTACAGAAGAAATGCCAACTGTCGCTGGGGTTTTCTTTAATCGTATCAATTCAGGCATGTATTTACAAAGTGATATGACCGTGTTATATGCATTAGGTGATCATTCTGTTCGTGTAACAGAAGCAATGACACGTGTTGATTCTCCATATAATACCTACGTGACGCAAGGGATTCCAATTGGGCCTGTAAGTAGTCCAACACTCGATGCCATTGAGGCAGTTTTACAGCCCGAAGAGCATAAATATCTTTACTTTATTGCTGATATGTTTAACTGTGTCGATGGAAAAACACATTTCTTTGAAACATATGAGGAACATATGGCGTTCTATCGTGCGAACTTGCTTCCATCTTATGAAGCAGGAGCGAGCGTTTGTAAGTAACAATAAGGTGGTAAACAAATGAATGAACAATTATTAGAGTTAATGGGTCGTTTTAAAACGATTATTCATGATGATCTCTCATTAGAAATGAAACAATATGCACAAGACTTTGATGTGCCTATTATTCAAGATCAAGGACTTGAGTTAATGCTTCAATTATTACGCATTAAACAACCGCAATCCATTTTAGAAATTGGGACAGCCATTGGGTATTCTTCCTTAATGATGGCCAGACATTTACCAAATACTCACATCGTGAGTATCGAGCGTGATCCAAAGCGTTATAATGAAGCCATCGCTTATCACGAACGATCAACCATTAAAGAGCAGGTAACGTTAATTGAGGCCGATGCCCTTGAGATTGCCAATGAAGAGTTACCGATTCAAAAATATGATGTCATTTTCATTGATGCAGCGAAAGCTCAATATCAAAAATTCTTTGAAAAATATGAGCCGTTATTAAAAGAAGATGGTATGATTATCAGTGATAACTTAATCTTCCATGGACATATTTTTGATAATAATCAAAAACAAAGCCGCAACTTAAAACAATTAGTTCGTAAAATTAATCGTTATAATGATTGGTTGGCTAACCATCCAAACTATGACACGTTATTACTTCCAATTGGAGATGGCGTGGCGATTAGTTTAAAGAAAAAAGTTAAATAAACAGGACACCATCGCTAAGACTTTAGCGGTGGTTTTTGATTGAAAATGATCCATTTTATAAAAAAATTGAATTTTGTATAAACTAAGAGAGAAGTACCGAGCGATTATTTTTAACAATTTAGGTCAAAATAAGTGCAAATATTTTTTAAGTAGTTTATAATTTTATATTGTCATTATTATAAAGTGAGTTGATAAAATGAAAAAACCCGAATTAGTTGTTACTCCTCATGATTTACATGAGATTGAACCATTAATTGAAGCAGGTGCCGATGCCTTTATTATCGGTGAAGAAAAGTTCGGTTTACGATTAGCTGGTCATTTTAACAGAGATGAACTACGTCAAGCCGTTGAGTTAATTAAAAAACATAATAAAAAAGTATATGTAGCCATTAATGCGATTATGCCTAATGGATTACTAGACGATTTAAAAACATATATTGATGAAATTAAATCATTACCGATTGATGCCCTTCGTTTCTCTGATCCAGGAGCTTACATGATCGCAAAACAAGTTGCACCAGACATGACTTTACATTGGAGTAGTGAGACGCTTGGAACGAACTATTTCACAGTGAATTACTGGTATGATCGTGGTGTTTTACGTACGGTATTAGCGCCAGAAATCATGAAAGAACCTGTGATTGAAACAAAAGAACAGGCGAAAGGTGAAGTGGAAATTTTAGTCCATGGTGCAATTTGTATGTTCCAATCACGTCGCAATTTAGTAGGAAACTATTTAAAATTCCAAGGACAAGTTGTTGAAAAAATCCAATCTCGTGAAGAAGGATTACTCTTATTTGATTCTGAACGTCAATTATATTACCCAGTTTTTGAAGACCAACAAGGAACACATATCTTTAATGGAAGTGATGTGTGTATGATTGATGATTTGGCAGATTTCATTGATGCAGGCGTGGATAGCCTTCGTATTGATGGAATCTTAAAATCAAGCGACTATTTAATCAATGCGACGAAAGCTTATCGTTTTGCGATTGATTTATGCATTGAGGACCGTGCAAAATATAACCAAGTTGGACGTGCCTTATATAAAAAAATGGAAGAAATTCAACCGAAGCACCGTTTGTTAGATCGTGGATTCTTCTATAAACCATCAATTTATAAAAATAAGTAGGATAGGAAGGAGTGCTGGGTCATGGCAAGAAAACCAGTATCAGCAATCGTTGATGGAAAACGCATCATCGTAAAAAAACCAGAATTATTAGCCCCAGCAGGTTCACTTGAAAAATTAAAGATTGCGGTTATGTATGGTGCCGATGCAGTCTTTATCGGTGGACGTGAGTTTGGTTTACGCTCAAATGCACAAAACTTCTCTTTAGACGAGATTCGTGAAGGAGTAGAGTTTGCTAAAGAGTATGGTTCAAAAATTTATATTACAACAAACATTATCGCCCATAATGAAAACATGGAAGGCCTTGAAGAATACTTAACAGCCTTAGGTGAAATTGGAGTCGCTGGGATTATTGTAGCGGACCCATTAATCATTGAAACATGTAAACGTTGTGCCCCAAATGTTGAGGTGCATTTAAGTACACAACAATCGACAATGAACTATATGGCAGTTAAGTTTTGGGAACAACAAGGATTACATCGTGTTGTATTAGCTCGTGAAACAACAAAAGAAGAAATTAAAGAAATCATGGAGAAAACAGATGTTGAGATTGAGGCGTTTGTTCATGGTGCCATGTGTATTGCCTACTCAGGACGTTGTACGTTATCAAATCATATGACGGCGCGTGATTCAAATCGTGGAGGATGCTGCCAATCGTGTCGTTGGGAATATGATTTAGTGAAACAAGATCAAGATGAAACAAAAGCTTTATTTGGTGAAGATGATATTAAATTTGCGATGAGTCCAAAAGACTTAAACTTATTACAATCAGTTCCTGAAATGATTGAGTTAGGAATCGATAGTTTAAAAGTTGAGGGACGTATGAAATCGATTCATTACGTGGCAACTGTTGTTAGCACGTATCGTAAATTAATTGATTTATATTGTGAAGATCCAGATAACTTTGTCTTCAATGAAAATCTTTTAGTGGAATTATCAAAATGTGCGAACCGTGAAACAGCGCCAGCATTCTTTGAAGGAATTCCATCACATGAGGAGCAAATGTTTAATAATCGTGACGAGCATCCAACTCAAGAATTTATTGGGTTAGTCTTAGATTATAACGAGGACACACAGGAAGTGACGTTACAGCAACGTAACCATTTCCGTAAAGGTGAAGTGGTTGAATTCTTTGGACCAAAAATTGAGACTCAAATCATGACGATTGATGAATTGTTTGATGAGCGTGGACAAGAATTAGAAGTCGCTCGTCATCCGAAACAGGTTTTAAAGTTCAAAGTTCCATTTAAGTTATATCCAAATGATATGATGCGTAAGCACGTGAAATAGTAAAAAACCATAGCGAAATTTCGCTATGGTTTTTTAATGAAGTTTGAGGAAAGTGGCATGATAAAAGAGAGGCTTTTTTCTTATTGAAATGTTGTTGAATTTTGTAGAAAGATAGTGTATACTACGTATTTGGAAATCGAACCAGCTAGGCTGGAAGACGATAAAGAAGTTTGAATCCCCATGCTTTGATCATGGAATCATCCCGACATCTTTTTGAAAATATTGCTAAAAATGAGGTAGAGAAATATGAACAAACCATTAATTATCGGTGTTGCTGGTGGAACAGCCTCTGGAAAATCGAGTGTGTCTCGTATTTTATATGATGCATTCTCAGATCGCACGATTACGTTATTACGACAAGATGATTATTACAACGATCAAAGTCATATGACTATGGAAGAACGCGTGAAAACAAACTATGATCATCCGTTATCAATGGATAATGAATTATTAGTGAAACACTTAAAGAAATTAATGTTAGGTTATTCAATTGAGAAGCCAGTTTATGATTACACACAACATACAAGAAGTGAAGAAACAGAAAAAATTGAACCAACTAAAATTATTATTGTTGAAGGATTATTCGTCTTAGAAGATGTGAAAATCCGTGAATTATTAGATATTAAAATTTTCGTTGAAAGTGATGATGATATTCGCTTCATTCGCCGTTTACTTCGCGATACAACAGAGCGTGGTCGTACGATTGATTCAGTCATCTCTCAATATATTGAATCAGTAAAGCCAATGCATGAGGAGTTTGTTGAACCAACGAAAAAATATGCAGATATCATTGTTCCGGATGGAAAAACAAATACCGTTGCTCTGGATTTATTAATTACAAAAATTAATAGTATTTTAAACGCGTAATCAATCTAAATATAGGACTTGAAGTAAGGCTTGCTGCCTTACTTTTTATCTCTTTAGCGTTTTTAATTTTGATAATTTTTAAAAAATAGAATAAGTTATCCTAAAAATGGAATACTAAAAGAAGATGTACTGAATTAGGAACCATTCACTTTTAGTGGATTAATGGCATAATGTTTACTAAACGATTAAGTTCATGTATAATATATAGTTGAAATTATCAATCTTATTGGTTTCAATTGATTCGGAGGAATTTTTAATGAAAGAAAAACAACAACATTTAACCCTAGAAGGGATTAAAAAGTTTCAAGATGAATTAGATCACTTAACGCAAGTGCGTATGGAAGAAATTAAAGTTAAGTTACAAGAAGCTCGCGCACAAGGGGACCTTTCTGAAAATGCTGAATATGATGCAGCACGTGAAGAACAAGCAATGGTTTATGAGCGCATTCAAGAATTACAATACATTTTAAAAAATGCTGTTGTTATTGAATCAGATGAAGGAAGTGACGTTATTACCATCGGTTCAACTGTAACTTACCGTGATGATGAAACAAATGAAGAATTAACTTATAAAATCGTAGGTAGTGCAGAGGCAAACCCATTTGACTCAAAAATCTCAAACGAATCTCCAATTGCTCAAGCTTTAATGGGGAAACGTCAGGGTGAGACTGCAATGGTCTCTACACCAAAAGGTGTTGTAACAGTTGCTATTGTAAATGTTCAATAATTTTGAGCTGCCCACAAGCAGCTCTTTTTTCAAATTAATTAATTAAAAAAGGTGGTCTGAATCATGACAGTTGCAATTATTGGCGCAATGGAGGAAGAAGTAACATTATTACGTGAAGCAATGGAAGTTGAAGAAGTTAAAACAATTGCTCACGTTGAATTTACAAAAGGAAAGTTAAATGGAAAAGATGTCGTTTTATTAAAAAGTGGAATTGGTAAAGTAAATGTTGCCATTGCAACGACATTATTATTTGAACACTATGCGATTGATTGTGTGATTAATACAGGATCAGCCGGTGGATTACACCCAGAAGCAAATATTGGAGATGTGGTCGTATCGAACGGAACATTATATCATGATGTTGATGTGACTGGATTTAATTATGCCTATGGGCAAGTACCAGGAATGCCTGCGATTTATGAACCAAATGCTGATTTAATGAGAAAAACAGAAGAAGTGTTAACGAAAGCAAATAAAACATACTGGTTAGGACAAATTGGAACGGGAGACTCATTTATCAATCGACCAGATCAAATGGAATTAATTAAAAAGAACTGTCCTTCGGTTGTTGCAATCGAAATGGAAGCAGCTGCAGTAGCACAAGTATGTCATCATTATGAGAAACCATTTATTATTGTACGTGCGTTATCAGACATTGCAGGAAAAGAATCACATATTTCATTTAATGAATTTTTAGCGGTTGCAGCAAAAGAATCTTCAGAAATGGTCACTGAATTAGTGTCTATGATTTAAGGTCATAAATAAACAATTGCAAATCATTTGCGATTGTTTTCTTTTTATCTATTTTAGATTAAATGATAGACTCATAGCTCATACTACAAATGAAAAGGAAATGGAGTGATTTTGGCATGATTGTTATCTTTGGTGGTTCCTTTAATCCTCCAACGATTGCGCATTATCAAATCGCAAACCATATTTTAAAACAAATTGATTGTGATAAGTTTTATTTTTTACCAGTTGGTGATCGCTATCCTAAAAAAGGATTAATTTCTTCAGTTCATCGTGTAGCCATGTTAAAATTAGTTTGTGAGCATTTAACGAATACCTTTGTTTCAACCATAGAAGTTGAGGCAAAGAAAGTTCTAACGACCTTTGAGACGTTAACGCTTGTGAAGAGTCAATATCCTAATGAAGAGATTGCGTTTGTCATTGGAGCTGATAATTTAGAAGATTTACCGAATTGGGTTCAATATGAACAACTCATTCAAAACTATAAATTAATTGTCTTTCGACGTGATGACATTGACGTTGATGAAATTATCCATCGACAATTTAAAACATTTGAGCACCAATTTATTCTTTTAGATTCATTTGAGAAAATGAATGTTTCATCAACGGAGTATCGAGAAAATCTTGATCGCTCTGATTTAGTATTAAATTGTGTGGATCAATATGTTCAACAACATCAATTATATGGAAGAGGTGAATAATCCATGTTTCATAATGGATTTTTAAAAGTTGCGACATCATCACCAAAAGTTTCAGTCGGAGATCCGATTGCAAATGTAGAAGTGATGTTAAAGTCATTAAAAGTGGCTCAAGATCATCAGGCAGGCGTTCTTGTTTTTCCTGAATTATCGATTTGTGGTTATACGTGTGGTGATTTATTATTCCAAACGTATTTATTACAAGATGTTAAAAAAGCCATTGAAATTTTATTAGAGCGTAATCCATTTGATGGAGTCTTTACGGTTGGTGCACCGATTGCGATTCATCGTAATTTATATAACTGTGCAATCGTGATTCAAAAAGATAAAATTTTAGGAATTATTCCAAAATATTATCTTCCAAATGATATGGAGTTTTATGAAGAGCGTTGGTTTACACGCGGATATGAAATTGTAAAGCATTATGAGGAGATTGAGTTCTTAGGACGTAAAGTTCCATTTGGAGATTTAATTTTCGATAACTATACGTATGATCTTTCATTTGGAGTTGAGATTTGCCAAGATTTATGGGTCCCTTCTTCTCCAAGTCAACGTTTAGCATTAAATGGTGCAGATATTATTTTAAATTTATCAACAAGTAATGAAGTTTACCAAAAAAGCCGTATGCGTCGTGATTTAGTGCGCATTCAAAGTTCAAAATTAGTAGCGGGATATATTTACTGTTCATCAGGTGTTTATGAATCAACGACTGATGGCGTATTTGGTGGACATAGCTTAATTTCACAAAATGGGACGTTATTAGCGGAGTCTGATATGTTCTCTCGTGAAGAATTGAATGTCATGTTTGCCGATTTAGATATTTCTAAAATTCAATTTGATCGTCGTCGTTCTTCTGCTTTTAGACAAAGTGCAGAAGATAATATGGATTTTTTACAACATGTTTCATTCGATTTAGTAGAAAATCAAAACTATACGTTTGAACAGCCACTTGATCCCACGCCATTTGTTCCAAAGTCAGAGGAAAAAGAAGCGTTTGAAGAAATGATGAACATTCAAATGGCAGGATTAGCTAAACGTATTGAGCACACGGGTGCACAAACGATTTTAATTGGGGTGTCAGGAGGATTAGATTCAACTTTAGCGTTATTATTAGCGGCTAAAACATTCGACTTAATCAATATGCCACGCAAAAATATTATAGCTTATACGATTCGTGGATTTGGAACATCTAATCGTACGAATACTAATGCAAATAACTTAATGAAAACTTTAGGTGTGACACATCATGATATTGATTTGCGTGAATCGGTTTTAGCACATTTTGAAACCATTGGACATGATCCAAATGTAGTCGATGTGACCTATGAAAATGCCCAAGCGCGTGAACGTACGAATATTTTAATGAACTTAGCTAATAAAATGAATGGACTTGTTCTTGGAACAGGAAATATGTCTGAGTTAGCGCTTGGATGGTGTACGTACAACGGCGATCAAATGTCAATGTATGCGATAAATGCGGGAATTCCAAAAACACTCGTTAAGTTTATGGTCAAACAATTTATGTTATGTGAGTCACAAGCTTTAACAGCAAATGATGAAGATGCAAAATTGTTACAGTATACGCTAGGTGATGTTTTAGATACCCCAATTTCACCAGAGTTAATTAATACGGAACAACATACTGAAGAAATCATTGGTAAATATGAAATTCATGATTTTATCTTATATCATATGTTAAACAACGGGGATACCGAAGATCGTATTTATGCTTTAATGAAAGAGGCGTTTAAAGGGGAGTTCGAAGAAGAGAAATTATTAGAATATTTACAAATTTTCTATCGTCGTTTCTACTCACAACAATTTAAACGTTCAGCGATGCCAGATGGACCAAAAGTGTTAGACATTTCACTTTCACCACGTACAGATTGGCGTATGCCATCAGATGCGAATTATCGACGTCGCGTATAAGGTAAAGTAAAAAAGGGGATAGAGGTCCCCTTTTTGTCTGTTAGCTTTTAATAAACTCTCGATATAGTTTCATTAAAGCACGTTTTTCGATTCGAGAGACATAACTACGAGAAATATTATATGACTTTGCAATTTCTTGTTGTGTTTCTTCTTCGTGATTTCCAAGTCCAAATCGTCGAATAATAATATCACGTTCCCGTTCAGTAAGCGCATCAAGGTTTTTATCAATTTTTTCAATCGCAAGTTGTTGGATAATCACATCATTTATATCTTTCTCTTCATCTTTCACGACATCAATAAGGCAAATCTCATTTCCCTCTTTATCAAATCCAATGGGATCATATAAAGAGACATCATTTCTCATTTTTTTAGTAGAGCGAAATAACATCAAAATTTCATTATCGATGCATCGAGCGGCATAGGTTGCTAATTTAGTGCCTTTATCTGGAGAAAATGAATCAATCGCTTTAATCAGTCCAATGGTTCCGATTGAGATTAAATCTTCCTTATCATCGCTTTGATTTTGATATTTTTTGACGATGTGTGCGACGAGTCGTAAATTATGTTCAATTAACTTCTCACGAGCTCCTTTATCTCCTTGTGCCATTTGATTGAGGTAATATTCTTCTTCTTCAGGAGTTAGGGGATCTGGAAAGGCTTGATTATTAATGGCACCAACGAGTGGAATCAGATTAGAGAAGAGTGAGGCGATAAATTGAAATAAAAACATAGGTTAAAATCCTCCCTCATAAATCGACTTAGTAGATTATATGCGCAACTTCGTGTCGATAGACTTAAAACTATAGTGAATTTATGATAAAATGAAATGAATACGTAGAAAAATGAAGTTCATTGATGAACATCACTTTAAAGTTGGAAAGGGGAGATTGTGTTGATCCATCATTTCGTAGCTGATGAATATGTTAAAAATGTTTTTCAAATTGATTTAGAAAAATTAAAAACTAACGGAAAACGTGTGATTTTAACTGATCTAGACAATACGTTAGTGGGTGCAGCGGTAAAGGCGCCTACACCAGAAGTCATCGAATTTTTAAATCGCGCAAAAGAATTAGGATTTGAAGTCATTATCGTTTCAAATAATAATAAAGAGCGTGTCTCCTATTTTTCGAAAGATTTATCGATTAAAGCGGCTCATCATAAAGCATTAAAGCCATTGAAGTTAAAATTACGTAAAATTTTAAAACAGTATCATCGTTCTGAAGTCATCATGATTGGCGATCAATTAATGACGGATGTGTTAGTCGCTAAACGTTTAGGCTTATATACGATTTTAGTGGAACCAATTCATCTACATTCAGATGAAAATTCAACAAAATTTAATCGTCGTTTAGAGCGCTTTGTCGTGAAACAATTAAAAAAACGTCAATTACCGACTCCACCATACTTAGATTAATATAGAGGAGGCCCTCATGGAACAATTAAAATGTATTGGTTGTGGAGCAACCATTCAAACAGAAAATCCAAAAGAAATTGGATATACGCCAAAATCAAGCGTTGAGAAAATGGAAAATCAAATTATTTATTGCCAACGCTGCTTTAAATTAAAACATTATAATGAAGTACAAGATGTGTCATTAACAAGTGACGATTTCTTAAAAATTTTACAACGTGTCGGAGAAACAGATGCTTTAGTTATTAATATTGTTGATATTTTTGATTTCTCAGGAAGTATGGTCGCTGGAATCTCACGACATATCAATGGAAATGACATCTTATTAGTTGGAAATAAGGTTGATTTATTACCGAAATCGGTCAATAAAACGAAATTAAATCACTGGATGCGCCGTTCATTAAAAGAAATGGGGTTAAAACCATTAGATGTTGCTTTAGTAAGTGCAGCTAAAGGTTTAGGAATCGATGAATTAATGGAAATGATTGAAAAATATCGTAAGGGTCGTGACGTTTATATTGTTGGATGTACGAATGTTGGAAAATCGACATTAGTTAACCGTATTATTAAACGTTTCACGGAGGAGCGTGAAGATATTATCACAACGTCTCATTTCCCTGGAACAACGTTAGATATTATTGAGATTCCATTAGATGATTTTACCTCAATCATTGATACACCAGGAATTATTAATGAGCATCAGTTAGCGCATTATGTGACACCAAAAGTATTAAAAGAAATTACACCGAAAAAAGAAATCAAAGCAGGAGTTTACCAATTAAATCCTGAGCAAACATTATATATTGGTGGATTAGCTCGCATGGACTTTGTCAAGGGAGAACGTACATCATTTATTACGCATTTCTCGAATGCTTTACATATTCACCGTACGAAGTTAGAAAAGGCCGATCAATTATGGAAAACACAAGCAGGTCAAGTGTTAAAGCCAATCGTTGAAGAAAATGGTCAACCGATGGTTATGGAAAAACATGTGTACCGTATTGGAAAAGAAAAAACAGATGTTGTGATTTCAGGATTAGGTTGGATTACCTTAGTCGGAACAGGACAAGAAATTACGGTTCATGCACCAAAAGGTGTGGGTGTTTTAGTTCGTCCATCATTAATTTAAGTGGTGTCACTTGTGGTAAACTTGACAAAAGTTATCAAATATGACACAATTCAGGTTCGATGACATCTTAATGTCTTGGACCTAATCAATCAATGAAGATCAACTGGTCAACTAAAGGAACGATCAACAACTGCTCTCAACAAGAAGAGCTTAAATATGAAAACCAGTTAGAGGTGGAGCAATTATGTTAACAGGTAAACAAAAAAGTTATTTAAAAGGATTAGCACATACGATGCAACCGATTATTCAAGTTGGAAAAAATGGGGTTAATGATGCGTTAATCAAAACGGTTTATGATGCATTAGAAGCGCGCGAATTAATTAAAGTTTCAATTTTACAAAACTGCTTTGAAGAACCGAAAGCGATTGCAGCAGAAATTGCTGAAGTCATTAATGCTGAGGTGATTCAAGTCATTGGGAAAACAATTGTTTTCTACAAAGAATCAAGCAAGAAAAAACAAATCGTTTTACCGAAATAGTGAAGATGAATTTAGAAACGTTAAAATCACAAGTTAAAGACCAGTTGCCGAGCAAGCGTTATGATCATACGCTAGGTGTTGTCGCTACAAGTGAGCAACTAGCGAAGCGTTATAATACCTCAGTTGAATCGGCACAAATCGCCGCTTTATTGCATGATATTGCAAAGTATTTACCTAATGACCTTTTAAAAGAAAAATTAGAGTCTGCGAAGGAGACCGATTATCTCAACTATAGCCCATTAGTGTGGCATGCACCAGTGGGTGCGATTGTCGCAAAAGAAACGTATCAAATTAAAGATTCGGATATTTTAAATGCAATTAAATATCATACAACCGGTAAAGCAGCTATGACGACTCTTGAAAAAATTGTGTTTTTAGCCGATTATATTGAACCGAATCGTACGCAACCAGGAGTTGAAGAGATTCGTGAGCTGGCAACGAAAGATTTAGACGTTGCTGTTGCACAAACACTTGCTAATACTGTTGCTTATTTAAGTAGCAAAGGGAAGGGCGATATTCATCCGGATACGTTAGCCGCGTATGAATACTACCGTCAATATTTATAATGGAGTTGATTTATTTGGAAAACTTAGCAAAATTCGTAAAATCTTTAGATGAAAAACACGCAGAAGATATCGTGGTTTTAGATATGCAAAATCATTCACCAATCTATGATTACATGATTATCACAACAGCTAAAAATGACCGTTTAGCTCAAGGGATCATTCGTGAATTAAAAGATTTAGAAGGAACAACAGATTTAACATTAAAACATATTGAAGGAGCACACCATGCGGAGTGGGTTTTAGCTGACTTTGGAACAATCGTTGTTCATGTCTTTACACCAGAAACTCGTTTAGAGTATAACTTAGAAAAATTATGGGCTGACGTTCCTCGTGTGAATATCGAAGGGATGTTAGTCTAATGGCATACGAAGCATTTTCATATTATTATGATATTTTAATGCAAGATGTTCCTTATCATAAATGGATTGCGAAAACAAAGCAATACTTACCGATTGGAAGTTCAATCTTAGATGTAGGATGTGGAACAGGGACAATTTCAATTCTTTTAGCAAAAGAAGGATATAACGTCACTGGAATCGACCTATCAGAAGATATGTTATCACTTGCTTATGAAAAAACATTATCAGAAGGCTTAGGCATTCATTATGTTCAACAAGATATGTGCCGTTTAGAAGGATTTAGTGGATTTGATGGAGCAGTTATTTACGTCGATTCATTAAATTACTTAAAAAAAGATACAGAAGTGTTTCAAACATTTAGACATCTTTATGAAAGTTTAAAAGAAGGTGGCATTTTAATCTTTGATGTTCACTCATTATTTAAAGTGACTGAAATCTTCCAAGATTACTTATATGCTGATACAAATCCAGATTTAACGTATATCTGGCATGTTTGTGAAGGGAAATATCCATATAGCATTGAACACGAATTAACATTCTTTAAACGAGAAGGTGAACGTTATGAACGTTTCGAAGAAACACACTATCAACGTACCTTTGCAATTGAAGAGTACAAACAATGGCTCGAAGATATCGGATTCAAAATCTTAGAAATCTCAGCTGATTTCTTAGATGAAGCCCCAACAGAAGAATCAGAACGCATCGTCTTCGTGGCTCAAAAATAGATAGTAATATCAATTATACTAAAGTATGCTGTTAATAAGTATTAGATTTAAACAATAATAAAAAAGCATCTTATATCCTTATCATAAAAGATTAAGCGATATGGGGTGCTTTTTTTGTTGGCTCTTTGTCAACTGGTG
>NZ_JAMQUU010000069.1:0-23649 GCF_025594975.1 Turicibacter sp. T129
TGGTGGCTGAATAGTTACTTAAACGTTAGTTTTAAATGAAAAGCACCGAAATGTACTATGTGTCCTGCGGGTGCTTTTTATTTTTGTTGAACGTAAGAATTTTGTAGTATTTTGCGTTTAATTCAATCTGATATCTGTTAGACTAGGATTATGAAGAAAAGTAGGTGAACATATTGGTTGAGAATTATACTGAGCATTTAAATATAAAAGCATTTCAAGATGATTTAATTAATTGGTATTATAAAGTTAAACGTGATTTGCCTTGGCGTATCAATCGTGACCCTTATCGTATTTTAGTATCAGAAATTATGTTACAACAAACACAAGTTGTGACAGTTATTCCTTACTATGAACGGTTTATGAAGCTATTTCCAACGACAAAAGAACTAGCTGAAGCTGATGATCAAACGTTATTAAAAGCATGGGAAGGTCTTGGTTATTACTCGCGTGCTCGCAATCTACGAGAAAGTGCACGAATGATTGAAGAGATGGGAGGATTCCCTACAACTCATGAAGAAATACTTAAGTTAAAAGGGGTTGGACCTTATACGGCAGGTGCTGTTAGCAGTATTGCTTTTGGAATTCCAGCGCCAGCCGTTGATGGAAATGTCTTTCGTGTGATGAGTCGTGTGTGTTGTATTTTTGAAGATATCGCTAAAGCGAAAACGAGAAAGATTTTTGAAGCTGTTGTTTCAGACGTTATTTCTCATGAAGATTCGAGTGCTTTTAATCAAGGATTAATGGAATTAGGAGCAACAATTTGTACAACAAAATCTCCAAAATGTTTAGACTGTCCTGTACAAAAACATTGTCAGGCATTTAAACAGGGAATTGATGATTTATTACCTGTTAAAACAAAAGTAAATGCTCAAACAAAAACAAAACTTGTTGTAGCAATCGTTAAAAATCAACAAGGTGAATATTTAGTGAATAAACGTCCTGAAACGGGATTACTTGCTAATTTCTACGAGTTTTTAAGTTTTGAATATACAGGGCAGAAAGAACCAAGAGAATTTTTGTTAGAAAAGTTATCCCCAATTTGTAAAGAAATCGAGTGCATTGAACCAATCGGAACCTTTACTCATGTGTTTTCTCATCGTATTTGGGAAATGGAAAGTTACTGTGTGAATGTACAAACAGGATATAGTGATGAAATTGCTGAAGATCCAAATCTGTGGATTAATGAGCAAAATCTATATGAATATCCACTAGTTGCTGCTCATCAAAAAATATTAAAGGAATATGAGAAGTAAATTATTTGATTATTCAGGAAAAATATGTTAAATTTATTATGTAATAGATTACTAGGGGTGCCTTACGGCTGAGAGTGCAAATTGCATAACCCTTTGAACCTGAACTAGTTAGGACTAGCGGAGGGAAGTAGACGAGCCTTTTGATGATAAAAGGATATTCTTATACTTTAAATTATGCCGTAAAGCCTCCTGATTATAGGGAGGATTTTTTTATGAGAAATTCACAAACAAAAAAATTAGTAGAGATTAGTATTCTAGTAGCCTTAGCTTTTGTTCTTGATTACTTGGCTAATCTTTTTATGGGATGGTTTTGGCCAAATGGAGGCTCAATTTCTATCTCATTAGTTCCACTCGCCATTATTGCATTCCGTTATGGATGGATTGCAGGATTTACAGGTGGATTTGTGATGGGATTATTGCAATTATTAACGGGTGCTTATATTATTCACCCAGTTCAATTATTATTTGATTATCCATTACCATATGCCGTGTTAGGTTTTGCTGGGTTCTTTGCTTCAAAGGTCAATCACACAACAGGATCAAAACGTATGACTTATATTTGGGTAGCAACTGGTGTTGCTTCACTTGCTAGATTTTTATGTCATGTTATTTCTGGTGTAGTCTTCTTCTCTGAATATGCAGGATCTCAAAATCCATGGGTGTATTCAATTGTTTATAATGCTCCTTATATTATTGCTTCATATATTGTGAGTGCATTACTGTTAACGATCTTATATCAAGGATACTCTTCACAGTTAGTATTAAAAGATTCAGTGAATCAAACTGTTAAGACGATTTAATAAAAAATCCGACAAATTTGTCGGATTTTTTTGTGCACTTTAGAGCTCTGCCTAAATATAATATAAATATGGTATAATATAGGAGAAATTATAATTATAAGGGGGAGTTAGAATGCAAGAGTTTAGTATATTTATTGCGCCGTTGTTGTTTATGTTCTTTGGCCTTGTGACTTATCTTGAATCTGATTTACCGCATCGAAGGCTTGGTTATCGTGTGTTATCAGTTAAACAAACAGTTGAGACATGGCGAGTATCTAATAAGTTTGCCGCAAAGTTATTATTGATTGTTGGTGGTATCTTATTAGTTATTGGTGTGTTTTTAAACTCTTATTTTAGAACATTAGCTATTTGGGAATTAATCATCATAAATTTAGTTGAGATTATTGTTATGGCGCTATTAGTTGTAGGATTGACAGAATGGCGTGTTCATATGTCATTTGATAAAGAAGGTAATCGTAAGTAATTATGAACGAACAATTTAAAAACTTAAGGCCTACGTTTAATTAATTGTTAATTAAGCGTAGGCCTTTTTTTATTTAGATGAATTGTTTTTCATTACGAAGTCATATCCTTTTAAGAAGAGATATGTCAAAACTGATACGACGGAAAGTAAGATAACGAGATTGCTAGCAATATAGGTAAGTGCTTGTAATGGCGTATTCACTGATTCTACTGGCATATAATATTCTCCTCCTTTACAATTCAGTATAAGTAAACAGATGATCATTCATACATCTGCCTGATATTTTTCTCATTTTACTAAATAAAATAGCTTAAAAATAAGGAAGAATTCTGTTGTTTCTGTATTTTATTTGGTGGATTTCGGTGTGTTTTTGTAGTATTCTATGGATATTGAGACATAGGAGGTTTGAAGATGGATATTAAGGTTGCATTTTTTGATGTAGATGGGACAATTGTGGATAATCATTCAAAGAAAAATCAGTCGTCTGATATGGAGTTAGTGCCAGCTTCAGCGGTTGAGGCAATTCGTTTATTAAAAGAGAATGGAATTACACCATTTATTGCAACAGGACGTTCACCATTCATGATTGAGGAATTATTAAAGGGACTAGAGATTGATAGTTTTATTTGTACAAATGGTCAGTATGCAGTGATGAATGGCCGTGTCATGTATGAAGCGCCATATAGTCAAGCGTTATTAGATGAAATTGTAGCAGTGGCAAAAGAAAATCATGTGCCATTACTATGGATGCCAACTCATCATTATGTGTTATCCGGGGAAAATCAAGAAGTATTACTCGAGGCACTTGATAATATGAATTTACCTTATCCAATCATTGAAACAAATTTAGAGAAACCGGATTATAAAATTTATCAAATGGTAGCGGGAGTAACAAAGGAAAATGAACATATCTTTGAACCGATTGAGGAGGTTCGTATTGTTCGCTGGCAACCAAATGGAATTGACTTATTACCAAATGTTGGATCAAAAGCAACAGCCATTGAAGTTATTTTAGACAAATTAGGATTAAAACCGGAGAATGCGGTTGCTTTTGGAGATGGATTAAACGATATTGAAATGTTACAAACAGTTGGGTGTGGAGTTGCAATGGGAAATGCCCATGAAGAATTAAAAAAACATGCCGATTATGTGGCAAAACCAGTGTATGAAGATGGAGTCTATCACGCTTGTAAAGATTTAGGGTTAATTTAATAGGAAAGCCACTGACGTTTTTATTTCAGTGGCCCTTTATATTAAAACTCAAAAAAATCCATATGAAGATGAAATGAAGACGATTGTTTATTGATTTGGGAACGTGGAATGGAATTAGCAGAGTATCCGTATTAGTAAGTTTAGTTTTCTACAGTAATTCGTCATTATCCACATAATTTCTACAAACTATTTTTGTATGATAGATGAGTGTTAAATTTAATACTAGGCAAATACTCGTTGCCTTTATTTATATTGGGAGAGTATGTTTAAACCATCACTATAAAAAAGCTGTTATCCGATAGGATAACAGCTTTTTTATTATTTATTTTAAATGTTCAATAACGTCTAATAATGAATCTACGATTTTTAGTGTTTTAGTGGCGAATTCTTCTTCTGGATATTTCATATCTGGTACACAGATGACATCGATATTTCCAGCATAAGCAGCTGTGATCCCAGCCTCACTATCTTCTAAAACTAAGGCTTCTTCTGTTGTAACGCCTAATTTTTTACAAGCAGTTAAGAAGATTTCTGGATTTGGTTTTCCACAAGTGACTTCATCTCCGCAGATTGTATCATCAAAATAATGACGAATGTTAGCTACTTGTAAGATCATATCAGCACGTGCACGAGAACTACTTGTGGCAACAATTGTTTTATATCCATTTTCTTTTAAGAATGTTAATAATTCAATGATTCCTGTTTTAAGTGGCACATTTTGTTGTAGTCGACTATCTAAAGATACATGAACATCGTCCCAAACTTCAGTGATTGGGAAGTCTTTTCCGTAGTGATCGATAAATACTTGATAGACACTTTGTTTATTTTTGCCTAAACAACGACGATACATATTTTCATCAAAGTTATACTCTAATTGTTCTAGTTTACGACAGTATTCTTCGTAAGTGACTCGTTCACTATCAATCATTAATCCATCCATATCAAAAATAATAGCTTTTTTCATTTCTATCCCTCATCTTAATTCAAAGTATGTTTGCATTATAGCAACCTAAACGATAGAAAGCAATCTTTTGAGTTTAATTATAAAATCCACATAATTTCTCCATAGTCTTTTCATATAATAAGGTAGATTGTCTTAGCCGAGAAAGGGAGTGAGGATATGGACGATAGTCCGAAGAGGTTTAAGGATAATGATGAGGGCCCATATCCTCTGACCTTTTACTTTTAACTATTAGTAGATTGTGTGGATATGGTAGCCCAGTATGAAAGGGTGGAACCATGTTAGTCGAAATCAAAAAATTAATTGAGAGAAATAAACTTTTAGAACTAAGTGAATATTTACAAGAAATGAATGCTGTGGATATTGCAACAAATATGACTGAACTTGATGATCGTGATTTAGTTTTATTATTCCGTATTTTGTCTAAGGATTTATCAGCAGAAGTATTCTCTTATTTAAACAAGGAGCTTCAACAACGTATTATTGAATCCATTAATGATCGAGAAGTCATGCAAATTGTGGATAAGTTATTTTTAGATGATACTGTTGATTTTATTGAAGAAATGCCTGCTAATATTGTTAAAAAGGTTCTTCGTAATGCGTCACCTAAAAAGCGTGAACTCATTAATCAATTTTTAAATTATCAAGATGATTCTGCTGGTTCAATGATGACCATTGAATTTGTTGATCTTAAGGAAGAAATGACAGTTAAAGAAGCGATTGAACATACTCGCAAAACAGGAATGAATAAAGAGACGATTGAAACGTGCTTTATTATTGATAAAGAGCGTCACCTAAAGGGGACACTCGGATTAAGAGAATTAATTTTGAACGATGAATCTTGCTCTGTTCATGAATTAATGGAGACGAATGTGATCTCAGTTAAAACAAATGAGGATCAAGAACAGGTGGCGCCCTTATTTAAAACATATGATTTAGTTTCGATGCCGGTTGTGGATAAGGAAAATCGTTTAGTTGGAATCATTACGATTGATGATGTCGTTGATATTATTGAACAAGAAAATACAGAAGATTTTCAAAAAATGGCTGCTATGGAACCGAATGAAGAACCTTATTTAAAAACGCCAATCTTCTCACTAGCAAAGCACCGAATTATTTGGCTACTTGTGTTAATGATTTCAGCAACGGTTACAGGTCGTATCATTCAAGGATTTGAGGAAGTCATTCAATCAGTTGTTATTTTAGCGTCATTTATTCCTATGTTAATGGATACAGGAGGAAATGCCGGGTCTCAATCATCAACTTTAATTATCAGAGGATTAGCTCTAGGCGAAATTACAACAAATGATTACTTGAAAATCATGTTTAAGGAGCTTCGAGTTGGATTTATTGTAGCAATTGTTTTAGCTTTTGTTAACTTCTTAAGAATCATCTTATTTGAGAGAGTGGATATGATGGTGGCTTTAACGGTTTGTGGAAGTCTGTTCTGTACTGTCATTATTGCTAAAGTGGTCGGAGGTCTTTTACCGATTATCGCAAAGAAATTGAAATTCGATCCAGCTATTATGGCGAGTCCATTGATTACAACTATCGTCGATGCTTTTGCATTATTCATCTACTTTATGTTAGCTCAATTATTACTTGGAATTTAATAAAAAATGGCCCTAGAGGCCTTTTTTATTTGATAAGCTATGTAAATTATAGATAGAATAGTCATAGAATGGAGTTGAACAAAATGTATCGTATTTTAATTGTTGATGATGAGGTAAAAATCTGTGAGTTTATTCAAGCTTGTTTGGATAATGAGGGGTATGAAACACAGGTTGCTTATACAGGAAAGGATGCTGTTCATTATTTTCAAACGATGACATTTGATTTAATTATTTTAGATCGAATGCTTCCAGATATAAATGGAGAAGATGTATGTCGCATGATTCGTGAAACATCAGATATTCCAATCATTATGCTCACAGCTAAGATTGAGGAAGAGGACCGTATTGAAGGATTTCATTTAGGGTGTGATGATTATGTGTGTAAGCCATTCAATATCATGGAGCTTTTATTACGAGTGAAAGCTATCTTAAAGCGTATTCCATCGACTCGAATCATTGAGTATGGTCATGAGTTTCAGTTGAATATAGATTCTCATCAATTAAAAATTAGAGGAAAAGAAGTTCCGCTAACCAATACCGAATATAAATTATTACTGACTTTAAGTTCAAATCCTACTCGGATTTATACAAGAGAAGAATTATTAGCCTGTGTCATTGAAGGATATTATGAGAAATATGACCGTGTGATTGATAGTCATATCAAAAATCTTCGTCAAAAGATTGAACTAGATTCATCTCATCCACAGATGATTAAAACGGTTTATGGAGTGGGGTATCGATTTGGACTACAAAAATAAAAGTTTATCGATTAATCAAAATTTAATGATGACTTTTTCCATTATCATAGTACTGACGATGCTTGCTATTTATTTATTCGTGACGAATATCTTTCAAAAAGCGTTTGAGCAATATGTGGATGAATCTAATCAAGTTGAGTTTGAACATCTTATTCAATTTGATTTAAATAATATTTATATTGATGATTGGGACTTACAATTAATTAAAGACCTAGGGGTCGATGCCATTCGTAAAGGAATTGTTCTTCAAGTTTATGATGATCAAGGTCATGATGTGTGGGATGTCTTTCAAGATGAAAAGGTCTTATCTGATTACACCTTAAATGAAATCAGTAAGAATATGCAAAGTATTGATAAAGGTTGGAAGGATACGATTGAGGATTATAAAGTTCCTATTATTCATCCACAACAAGGGAAAGTGGGGATGGCTCACGTTTCTCGCTATGCCTCAACGTATTATATGGACAATGATATTGAACTCTTTAACTCGGTCAATAAAATGATTTTATTTATTGGTGTGATTTCAATTGGAAGTGTTATAGTCTTATCGGCCTTTATCGCTAAATCGATTTCTAATCCGATTGCTAAAGTGTCCAAGATGGCCAAGGAGTTATCAACAGGCCAAAATAAAAAGGAGCTTGGTTATAAAAGTCATCTTAAAGAAGTCGACGAACTCATTTTTTCGATTAATAAATTAGCTATAGCACTTAATGAACAAGAAAGGTTAAGAAAGCAGCTAACAACTGATATTGCTCATGAATTGAGAACACCACTCACAACAATTAAAGGTCATTTAGATTTAATTATCGTTGGGATTTGGGAACCAACTCCACAACGCTTGCAAAGTATTAGTGAGGAAGTCACTAGAATTAGCCAACTTGTTGATGAACTTCGTAAGCTTGCTAAGTTTGATCAGGAACAAGTAAAGTTAAACAAAGAAGACATTTTAATCACTGAATTTTTAGAACCAATTATTTATAACTTTCAAGCCCAGGCATATGATAAAAAGATTAGGATTGAAATGAACCTAATCGAAACGATGATTAAAATTGATGTCAAAAAATTTTCTCAAGTAATGATTAATTTATTATCGAATGCAATCAAATATACACCAGAAGGTGGAATTGTTTGTGTTTATAATGACATGACAGATCATGAAGTTAAAATCTTCGTTTCAGATAATGGAGTTGGAATTCCAGAAGCTGACTTAAATCATATCTTTGAACGATTTTATCGTGTGGATAAGTCGCGCCATAAAGAAACAGGAGGAATTGGTGTTGGTTTAACGATTGCCAAGTCCATCGTTGAATCCCATGGTGGAACGATAGAAGTGAGAAGTCAATTAAATGAAGGGAGTACATTTATTATCACACTATTTAGATAGTAAAAGATTATTTATTCCGAAGATACTAAAATTTTAAAAATTATACATAAAGAAAACCCTGATAAAAGAGCGATAAGTCAGTTCATTTTATCAGGGTTTTTTAATCATTAATTTCTCTTGAATTTTAGCATGCTCCTTTTAATTTTCTAATTTTGAAAATATTTGCTCCGAACCAGTAAGGGATGAATTGACCATCTTTAAGTAGCTTTATCAGTTCATCTTCTTTAACCCATTTAGCATCGACTACTTCTTCCGGTTGGAGTGTGATATCTTTAAGATCAATCTCTTGTTCAATGAACCAATAATCATCAAATCCTTGGTCAAAGTTGATCGTAAAATGAGGACGTAAGCCATCAAGATTAATCTCAATTCCTAGTTCTTCTTTGACTTCGCGGATGGCTGCCATGCGACTATCCTCATCTTGTAGTGCTGAACCTGCTGCAGAAATATCCCATATTCCCGGCCAACCAATTTTATCAGGATGACGTCTTTGAATTAAGAGTTCATTTTTACTGTTAAAAATGCAGACATGGATAACGAGATGATAATCACCTGATTGCATCTCATCACCTCGACGGTAAATTCGCCCTGTTTTATTTCTGTTTTCATCATAAATGTCCCAGTATTCAATCATCGTTTAATCCCTCACTTTATTTCAAATATTACATTTCTTTTTCAATTTTATAGTGTACATATTTTAATACGATTAAGTTTACAAATAGAATTGCTATTGTGTTTATTTCGTCATTTATTTCTATTTTTTCAATATGGTGCTCTTCATTATTTATTAATCTTGATAGAAATGCACTCCTTTTTAACAGGTCAATCAAAAATCTAAAGTTAACTTTACTATTTGTAGTATGTCATTTATTAATTATTGTTTTTATCGTATAGTAGATTTGTCTTTCTTCGTTACTATGTTTGGAATATTTTTCTTAAAATGTGAAGAAGGTCTCATTTTTATGATACAATATTTTACGTCCTTGTTTAGGAAAACAAATGAAAGTTTATATTTATAGCATTACGCTTAAAGTTTTAAATAATTATCAACTGATGCGTATATAAAAAGGAGGGGCTTTTCTTCTATGGAACAACAATTTATGAATGATTTATATAAGCAAATTGCGAAACAATTAAATATTACAACGAACCAAATTAATGCAGTACTTAAATTATTAGAAGAGGGATCGACGGTTCCATTCATTGCTCGTTATCGTAAAGAGGTAACAGGGGCCCTTGATGAAGAACAAATCCGTGAAATTTCTAAAACGTATGAGTACGGGGTAAACTTACAACAACGTAAAGATGATGTCATTCGTTTAATTGATGAAAAAGGGATGTTAACACCTGAATTAAAGAAACAAATTTTAAAAGCAGAGAAGTTAACAGAAATTGAGGATCTATACCGTCCGTTTAAAGAGAAGAAAAAAACGCGTGCAACGATGGCGAAAGCAAAAGGGTTAGAGCCATTAGCACACTATTTATTAACATATCCAGCAAGCGGTGTTGAAGCTGAGGCTGAAAAATATATCAATGAAGAAATTAAAAGCGTTGATGAGGCTTTACAAGGGGCACGTGATATTATTGCTGAAATTATTGCCGATAACGCTGATTATCGTAAATGGATTCGTGAGTATATGACGAAAAAAGGTGAGATTCAATCGAAAGTACGCGATGAATCATTAGATGAGCGTAAAGTTTATGAACAATATTATGATTACAGTGAACCCATCTCACGTATTGTTCCTCACCGTATTTTAGCGATGAACCGTGGAGAATCAGAGAAAATTTTACGTATCTCTATTTTAGATGATGCAGAAGGGGTACATCGTTACTTAGTAAAAGAAGTGATTCCTGTTCGCGAAGTGACAGAATCAACAAAACAAGTGAAATTAGCGATTGAAGATGCTTATAAGCGTTTAATTAAACCATCGATTGAACGTGAAATTCGTGCCAATTTAAAAGAAGTGGCTGAAAACCAAGCGATTCATATCTTCTCAGAAAACGTGCGCCAATTATTATTACAACCACCAATGAAAGGAAAAGTGGTTTTAGGAGTGGACCCTGCATTCCGTACCGGATGTAAATTAGCTGTTGTTGATGAAACAGGAAAAGTTTTAGATATTGATGTGATTTATCCACATGAAAAATCTAAAGGTTCAACGGCTGATCCAAAGTTAGTGGCGGCAGCTCGTGCGAAGGTCATTGATAAAATTAATAAGTATCAAGTTGAGATTGTTTCTATCGGAAATGGAACAGCTTCACGCGAGACAGAAAGCTTTATCGTTGATGTTTTGAAAGAAATTAAACATCCAATTTATTATATTATTACAAATGAAGCGGGGGCATCGGTTTATTCTGCTTCAGAATTGGCACGAAAAGAGTTTCCTGATTTACAGGTCGAAGAACGTTCAGCGGTATCGATCGCACGTCGTTTACAAGATCCATTAGCCGAACTTGTTAAGATTGATCCAAAATCAATTGGGGTTGGACAGTATCAGCATGATGTGACGCAATCAAAATTAAATGATTCGTTAAACTTCGTCGTTGAAACAACGGTTAACCAGGTAGGGGTTAATGTTAATACGGCATCACCTGCGTTATTAAAATATGTAGCGGGACTTTCAGCAACTATCGCGAATAATATTGTTAAACACCGTGATGAGGTTGGGAAGTTTACAAAGCGTGAAGAATTAAAGAAAGTAGCTCGTTTAGGGGCGAAAACGTATGAGCAAGCGATTGGATTCTTACGTATCATTGATGGAGTGAATCCACTTGATAAAACAGGAATTCACCCTGAAAGTTATAAAGTAGCAGAACAAGTGCTTGAAACGTTAGGATTTACGAAAGATGATTTAGGAACTCCTGCATTAAAGTCTGCGGTTGAGAAAGCAGATCGTCAGGATTTAGTTCAAACATTAGGAGTAGGGGAGCATACATTAAATGATATTTTAGATGCATTCGTCGCACCAAACCGTGATCCTCGTGATGATATTGAAGCACCACTTTTACGCTCTGATGTTTTAAAATTAGAAGATTTAAAACCAGGAATGGAATTACAAGGAACAGTGCGTAACGTCGTAGACTTTGGAGTCTTTGTTGACTGTGGAGTAAAAGAAGATGGACTCGTTCACTTATCAAAAATGCGCAAGCAATTCGTTAAACATCCAATGGATGTTGTTTCAGTTGGAGATATCGTTAAAGTGTGGGTAGACTCAGTCGATTTACAACGTAAACGATTAGCTCTGACTATGATTGCTCCAGAAGCACAATAATATTTTTAGATAAACAAAGAGGGACTATGTCTAACTAGACGTAATCCCTCTTTGTTTATTTACTGCACCTTGGCTTTAGATTAATTCGAATTATTTTTGATATAAATTTTTAAACATTTAAT
Source organism: Turicibacter sp. T129 (assembly GCF_025594975.1). Classification (NCBI taxonomy): domain Bacteria; kingdom Bacillati; phylum Bacillota; class Erysipelotrichia; order Erysipelotrichales; family Turicibacteraceae; genus Turicibacter; species Turicibacter sp. T129. The sequence goes on from NZ_JAMQUU010000069.1 coordinate 11,842, forward strand.
CAATAGAATGAGTGCATAAATAACTAAGAAGTAACTAATCAAGTTTAATAGATTAGGTAATCTAAATAAGATGGAAGAAAAGAAACTCATCATAAAGTTTGTTTCTCCTACTATTTCCATGTTATTCTGCTCCTTTCTTTAGGCGTAGTATACTATATATGGTAAAAAATGTTACAATATCGATGTAACGGTAAGGTGATTTTTAATCATGAGAGGAGAGTTTGATGAGTTATTTTAACTTCATTGCTTCAGATTATGAAATGCCAGGTGTAGATAATACAGATAAGCATCGAATGACGGTTAAAGAAGCAGTTGATAGAGGGCTGATGACGAATGAATATGATTTACCCTTAGATTCAGAAGTTTTAATCTATGAAACAGAGGAAGAGTTTGATGAGCTCATGATCCATTCTAGTGATTTTATTAATGATAAAGTAGTTCGCACTCATACGAAAAAATCTTATCTGAATGATGTTCATTTAGGGTCATGTAAGTGTCACTATGAGGCCTTACTTTGTTATCTTTATGAAAATATGAAGCCTGGAACAACAGTGGAGCTTTGGAAGATTTGAGTGAGCGAACCTGAAAAGCCGATTGTAAAAACTATCAATTTACAAGATCTTACGATTCAACATCTGGATACCATGCTAAAACATCAAAATAAAACGAGTGCCTTATTTATAAAGAACTAAAAACAGATAATAGTTATTATCGAGTATAAGTACAATAGATGAAAGTTTTTTATCTTTATTATATCTCTCATAATTTTGACCAAAGAATCCAGCGTTCTTTTTTATTCACCAATTGTAATATTAAGTTCGAACATGACAGGATTAGTGTATTACACTAATGCTATGAAATGTTTGGATGTTAAAAAGGTGTTATACCTATTTATATATAGGGAATTGTGGATAATATTGAAATACCGATGAATAATTTGGTATATATATTTACTAAAGTTGAAATAAATAATACAATAGGTCTATAAAAAGAACCCGAAAGGATGTTACGATCATGTCAAAAGTATTAGCCAAAGTTAAAGATTATGCTATCACTGAAGAAATGTTAAATGAAACAGTTGAGGCATTACGTACTCAACAAAATATTAATATTACATCAGAAGAACAAAAACAAGATTTATTAGACGAATTAATTGCACGCCAATTAGTTGTTGAAGATGCAATTGAGTCAGGATTAACACAAACAGAAGAATTCCAAAAATTATATCGTGAATTTGTTTTCCAACACAGCATTGGACAAATGTTTAAAACAATCAATGTAACAGATGAAGAATGTGAAGCATACTACAACGAAAATAAAGAACAATTCAAAGAAGAAATGATTCGTGCGGCTCATATCTTAGTTGAAGAAGAGGAGCAAGCTAATGAATTATTAGCAGCAATCGAAGGTGGAGCAGACTTCCATGAATTAGCAAGCGCAAACTCTAAATGTCCATCTGGATCACGTGGTGGAGATTTAGGAGATTTCGGTCGTGGACAAATGGTTCCTGAATTCGAGCAAGCAGCATTCGCTTTAAATATCGGAGAAATCTCAGGAGTGGTTAAAACACAATTCGGTTACCACTTAATCAAATTATTAGATAAAAAAGATGTTGTTCCATTCACTGATGTAAAAGGTCAAATTCAACAATACTTAACATCTAAAAAACAAAACGAAATGTACTCTAACTTCACTCAAGGATTAAAATCTAAATATACAGTAGAAAAAGCTTAAAAAAGTATTTACTTTGTTTTTCAAACTATTTATAATAATACTATAGTTAGATGAAGGAGGAAGTTAAAATGGTATTTGATCGCGTTAAAGAAATTATTGTAGATGAATTAAGTGTGGATGAGGCAGCAGTATCAATTGAATCAACGTTAGAAGATTTAGGAGCTGACTCATTAGACGCTGTAGAATTAATCATGGCATTAGAAGAAGAATACGATTTAGAAATCGCTGAAGAAGATGCAAAATCAATGAAAAGCGTAAAAAATATCGTTGAATATATCGAAAGCCATCAATAATTTGAGCTTAACTAGGAGAGTGATTAAACCCATTCTCCTAGTTTTTTAAACAAAATAAAAAAACGGTCATAATTCATTTAATTTCGCTCAATCTAAATTTATAGATGATATAATGTAAGCGGTTGTGTTTTACTTGGAAATATAAAAAAATATGAGCGATTTCGCTTGACTTTAAATTAGGAGGTGCAAGGGTGGAACGTTCAAGAAAAGTAGTTAATGATCTATTAACAGATGTTTTTAACCAAATTTTAATTTTAGAAGAACGTAACTTAACTGAGCACGATGCGGTCGATGTGACAATGACAGAGATTCATGTTATTGAAGCGATTCGTAAGTGTGAACCAGCCACAATGGGGACAGTTTCTAAACGTTTAATGATTACGATGGGAACTTTGACAACTTCAGTTAACCGTTTAGTTGAAAAAGGTTATGTCACACGTAAGCGTGATGTCAATGATCGTCGTGTTGTTTTACTAGATTTAACTGAAAAAGGGCAAAAGGTTTTTGAAATTCATGAAGAATTCCATGAGGAATTAGTCAACGCGGCGTTAAAAGATTTAGAATTCCGTGAAGATTTAGTTCAAGCCTTAGAGAGTATTTATCGTTTCTTTAAAAAATTACAAGAAAAGCATCAATAACGCTTTTATTGGCGAATTAAGTAAGATAATTACAAAAAATTCATAAGGAATCAATTTCAATTATATGGTTTAATAGTCATATAAGAGGAGTTGATTTTTTTTTATGTTTAAATCAGTTATATCAAAAACGCTAGTCATTGCCAGTTTATTAGTGGGGGGCTTCTTATTGAAAGTAAGTGCCGCCCCAATAGCAGAGGACGTTAATTTATATAATCATTATAATTTATTTTATGGTCTCAATCATGAGGATCTATTATTTATGCTTCATCATGGGTATGGATTTAAGACTAATCACGTGTTAACCGCTTCAGATGTTGACTTAAATCTTGTCAGTGATTATGCGCTACTTGTTAATTTAACGACCAATGAGGTTATCTATGAGAAAAATGCTTACCAAAGAACTTACCCAGCTTCATTGACGAAGATGATGACCGTATTAGTGGGTATCGAACATAGACTAGATGGACCGATTACTATTGATATCGATTATAATACGCTTGCAGAAGAGGGAGCCGCGATTGCAGGATTCGTAAATGGAGAAAGCGTCTCGTATGACGATTTATTATATGGAACGATGCTACCTTCTGGAGCAGACGCGGCACTTATGATTGCAAAAGTAGTCGCTGGTTCAGAGGAAGGATTCGTCGCGCTGATGAACGAGAAAGCTCAAGAATTGGGAATGGAAGATACTCATTTCACAAATGTCGTAGGCCTTCATGACGATAATCATTACTCAACACCATTGGACTTAGCTATTTTAGAGAAAGTCGCTTTAAAGAATGATGAGTTTAGAGAAATTTTTTCTGCTAAATCCTATACAACTACAAGTTCGAGCCGATTAACTTTTACGAGTCGTATGTTTGATCGTATGGGGGATCCAGTTTTTGATGGAGGAGAAGTCTTAGGTGGAAAAACAGGTTATACGGAAGAAGCTGGGCTATGTTTAGCTAGCTATGCTACGGATGGCAAGAACGAATATGCATTAGTGACAACACATGCTAATGGGAGTCCGTATACACCACAATATCACGTGCTGGATGCGTTAGAAGGTTATGATTATTTTTTGAATTAGAGAATCAATTGATTAAATAGCCCCTATATACCCGTAACCTTAGTCGTGAGTAGTTCAAAAGTCAGGACTTTATCCACAAGCAGAAGATTGTATCAAAGAAATTACAAATGATTTAAAGAGCATAAGTGATATAATCCCCTTGTTATATCACTTATGCTCTTTTTAAAGTGGTAATGTTGTTCATAATGTAACAAAATTAAGAATAATTATTGAGAAAAATTGTAAGACTAAGGGTAGATTAAAGAGGGAATGATATTATGAATTTAAAAAAGAAGGTAGCTCATCAACCATTTTCATGTGAATTAGAAGGAGCAACAACAGCAGTGATTTTTATTCATGGGATTTTAGAAGGACCGTATCAATTTCATGGATTAGCTGAAAAGATTTTAGATCAAGGAATGTCATCTTTCGGAATTTTACTCCCTGGACATGGTGGCAGTGCACGAGAGTTTGCTAAAAGTCATCGTAAGCAGTGGATAAAGTACGTTAACTGCCAGATTGAAGAGATTTCAAAGAAATATCCACAGATTATTCTTGTGGGACATTCAATGGGGACGTTATTATCATTATTAGTATGTGAAAAGCATGAGGCTGTCGTTGGGGTTGTCTGTTTGGCAACTCCGTTATCGGTTAAGGTTAGCTTAAAAGGATTTGTTTGTTCACTTAAGGTATTAACAGGACATTATAGTCAAGATGATGAATATGTATTAGCCAGTTATCGGGCTTGGAGTATTTCAAAAGGAACGTGGGGGGATTATCTTAAATGGATTCCAAGATATTTAGATTTATTCCACTTAATATATGAGACGAAAAAACAATTACCTATGATTAAAAAGCCGTTATTATTCATTCACTGTCAATGTGATGAATTTGTTAGAAATAGAACAACGAAAATTTTGAAAAAGAAATTAACGGGCGATAATTATGAATTGATTGAACTTTGTAAATCAGGACATTTCTATTATAGAGGAGATGAAAGTCAAACATTAGAACAAGCCATTCTTAAGTTTGTAACACAGTTTAAAGTTGATAACTAAATACAAAAGGCGTCGTTTTTAAAAACGACGCCTTTTGTATGTGATTAGTTAATGCCTACAACGCTGAATAAACTATAGGGATGCTTTTTATTTTCAACTGGTTTATAACTTGAATAGAATTTACGTCCACTAACTTCTTTTAGTCCTGCTTCTGTTAAGGCACTAACCATTTCATTAATCGTAAATCCATGGTGTCCCTCAAAGTTTTCATGCTCACGATGAAATTCCCCGTTATCAGGAAGTAAATCGACAATAATCAGCTTTCCATTTGTTTTTAAATAGCTAACTAATTTCTTAATGACCGATTGAAAATCTTTGATATGATGCATCACCATGGAACTATAGATGATATCAAATTTTCGATCAAAGTCTGATTCTAAGATATCCCCTGTATAAGTTTGTATATTAGTTATATTTTGGTCGACTAGTTTTTGTTCAAGCTCTTTAATCATTTTGCTAGAGCTATCCACCATTAACCCTTCTGAAATTTTCTTTTTTAGATTTAAGGAGATTAGACCTGTTCCACATCCGAATTCCATCACTTCAAGCGGTCCATGACCGATATAACTTTCAATTTCAATACTCACTGCTTGAGCACGCTTGATGCGGATATCGGTATCCAAAGTTGATGCTAGTTGGTTGAAATCCAAATTCACCACTCCCTTTTGAAACAATTTAAGCATTTAGCGATAATAGTATTATTTTATCATATTTCAAGCTATTTGACATGTTTTCTAATAGAATACCACTCTACATTAATTGACATATATTTACACTATCTGTAAAACATAAAAGATACAAATGAGAAGTTGTATGAGTGATTGCTCTATATTAGGATATCAGTTAGTTAATTTTTGATAAATGTTTACTTAATTTAGATGAACGATTCAGGAATAAACCAATGATTTATTAGCGATAGGGTGTCTATACTCACGATCATCTATTGAATAAAACTATCACAAAAATTAAGCATTATTAAAGTAAGTGATTAATAATATGTTGTATAAGAAGTAGAAATCTTTATTAAAGTTGTTTAATAAGCTTAAACCTGGTGTAGCCAATGTACGCTATTCATCTGTTTCTGTATAGACGATATTAGTAAAAAGATGGTAAACTTAACATCAGAACAAGTTGGATTAAAGGTTAGGTGAGGAGTAGCAATCATCTTTCCACTTGTGTGATGTATCGGAATTTTATTGTTAAAAAAAGGGAGACGTTGAAAAATGTTAAAGAGGAAGACAATCAAACAAATAGTTGTAGAAGGGGTAGGTGCCATTTGGTTCTTTCTAGCGCTCGTATCAACAATTGTTTTGATCGTATTAAATTGTACTCCAATTTATCAATATGTGATTGATAAGTATCAATTATCGCTAATCACAGGTCTATCAGCAGAAAAGTTAATGTTAAACTATAAAAGTATTATTTCTTACTTACAAAGGCCAAGCGGAGGTTATTTAGAATTACCAGATTTCGTAATGAGTGAAGCGGGAATGATTCATTTCGCAGATGTTAAAAATATTTTTCTAGCTTTATATATCATTGTATTATTATTTATTGTTGCCCTGGGAATCTTTATTGTTATGAAGCATCAGCATAAAGATAAATGTATTTTATCAATTTTCAATCAAGGAGCTAATCTAGTCTTCATTGTTTTTGGAGTATTAATTTGTTTAATTACGTTTAATTTCTCTAATACATTTACAATGTTCCATAAGATTTTTTTTAGAAATGATTACTGGGTATTTGATTATCGAACAGATCCTGTTATCCTAGCATTACCAGAACAATTGTTTATGCTGTTAAGTATCATTATTATTGTCTTTTTATTTGTAGTCTGTGGATTAATTAAATATACTTATTATAAAATGAAAAAGTCTAACAACTAGTTAGACTTTTTTTATCAATTCATCAAATTTATATATTAGATGGCAAACACCTACATACACTATAATAACAATAAATGTGAGGTGTTAGTAATGATATTTCGAGGGCGGCAGTTGTTTAGATTAAAGGTTGGATTAGTGCTAGCAGGTGGAGGGGCTAAAGGAGCTTATCAAGCGGGGGTAATTCGTGCATTATGGGATTTAGACTTAATTGATAATATTGATGTCGTATCAGGCGTGTCTATTGGAACATTAAATGCTCTTTGTTTATGCATGAAAAATCGCGATTTGATTGATCAAAGTTGGAAGTCGCTCTCTTATTCAAAAATTGTAACCCAAGGGGATGGACTTAAAATTAGTGATATTGGTGATTTGATTAAAAAAATTACAATTCATAAGGGAGAGCCAATTGTTGATAGTATTGATTTAGGTGCATTAGGCCTTATCTCTCAAAAAGGAATTCGGGATTATATTAAGGAATTTGTTGATGTTGGCATCTTACATAAAACAAATATCGATGTATATAGCTGTGCTTATAATGTGACAGATGGGCATCCAGAATATTTCCGATTAAATGATTATTCTGAAGAGGAGATTATTGATATTACGCTCGGTTCATGTGCAGTTCCGTATATTTTTCCACCTGTTTCGTTCAAGGGCAAGCAATATGCTGATGGAGGAATTAATAATCCACTTTATGCTTCTGCAAATGCTGATAATGTTCCTATTTCTCCATTAATGAATCATGATTTGGATTTAATTATTGTTGTTCACTTAACCTATACTGATCAAGTTGATAAGCGTTTATATCAACAGTTTAATATTATAGAAATCTATCCATCATCATCACTTGAGTTAATTAATGGATCGGGAACATTGAATTTTAATCAAGCCTCTATCACTGAAAAGATTCAAACAGGGTACCGAGATGCTTTAGTTTCTTTAACACCTATGTTAATTGCTAATTTAAAAGGGAAAAGTATGAGTCCTTATATTCGCCATCATATGAAATGGAATGATCAGTTTTTAAAAAAATATCGAAAGTAAAAGGACAGACTCAATTTTAATCTGTCCTTTTATTATTATTTAGTTTCTAATTGCTTAAAGATTTCGGCATATTTTATATTTGGTGGGAATTTCTTTGCAACAGCGTATCCATCAATGATTAATTTAGCATTATACATATAATTTGAGATATCCTCAATATCATTTGAATCAACGTTATTAGTTAACCATACATAAGCTAATGTTCGTCCATATTGATCATGAAGTTCTTCATCATATTCTAAATATAATGTTTGATTTTTTTTAAGTTGTTCTTTTGTATAATCACTCGCAAGTTGACCTTCAGCAGTATTTTTATTTGCATCTGGATGAACACTCTCAGGCGTATCTATACCAATCAGTCTTACACGAAGATCAGAGCCTGCTTGATTAGTGACGATAATTGTATCACCATCAACAACGCGTTTTAATGTCACAGTTTCTAATTGAATATTACTATTATTAAATAGTTGCTCGATTTTATCGATCGCAGGTTCACCGAATACTATTGTTAAAATAATTAAACCGATAATAACGAGAGCTTTAGCAGGCGTTGGTAGCTGTTTAATCCATTTATTTAAGTGTCTATATTTCATAAAATCTACTTCCTCTCTTTAATGCGCTAATGTTTATCAATTCATTTTAACAAAGAGTTAGTGATTTTAAAAGCGAGGGTAATATAAAAAAAGATAGCACACGTTCATATTTATCTGCATAGTATAGATAGGATATAACTTCATTATAGGAGGGCTCAATGATGAGTGCTTTAATTAGCTTATTAGTTAGCTTATTTATGCTTTTAATCTTTATTGTTAAATTATCATTCTTTGTTGTAGTGATTGGGCTTCAATATGGGGTTCCAGCGTACATCATTTATAAGTTAGTTCGATTCGTTACAAGGCCTTTTAGATATTCTGCCTTGTAAGTTATCAGTTCATAAATTAAAGCGATAGTCATGAGGCTATCGCTTTTTATGAAAGTAAAAATCTATATATAAACAGAAATGTTTTCTACATTTAATACAGCAACCGAAATATGGAATGGCTATGCCGTGCAAGGCAGACTATAGTCCAGCTAAAAGTTTTTACGATGTAAAAAACTTATCTGGACTGATATAATTTATTATCAAAAAAGCGAGGAACTATGTTTTGTAAAAACACAATAGTCTCTCATAATGGTTGAGCTTTTGATTAAAATCTATTCTTTTAAATTTTTCTTTATTTGTTTTCCTTCATTAATAAAGTATTAAATAGATATGTTTTTAATAGCTCACCATCAAGGTCGATACAAGTAGTAGAGTTGGGTGTCGCTGATTCTTGGTCTAAGAAAATTTGTCCGTAGTTCTCTTCTTTTTTTGTTTCCACAGTTGCGTGAGCTTCAATACAGTTGGTCATGACCTCTGGCCAAATCGCACAAATCATTGCGGTTGGATCTGCTAATTCAAATCCATTTAGACCAAGTCCTTTACAGAAGTCATGAAGTGATTTTGTACAGCGAACAGCGAATTTCGCAATTGGAGAATCACTATTATCTAAATGGGCTAAATCATCTTCAGTAATGAAGGCTCTTTTTTCAATAACATCCCAACCAACAAATAGTTTTGGAACATCTATTCCTAATACAATTGAAAGTGCCTCTGCATCGACATAGACATTGAATTCAGCAGTTTCAGTTGTATTACCAGGTCCTAGTCCTGTTCCTGCCATTAACGTAATTGATTTTAATTTATTCATTGTTTCTGGTGCCTTTAATGCAGCCATTGCAATATTTGTTAATGGGCCAAGCGTAATTAATTCAATTTCATATGGATGTTCTTCAATTAAACGAATTAGGGCATCCATAGCATGTTCAGATTCGATTGGAATATTTGATTTCGGTAAAAACATATTTCCAAGACCATCTTCACCGTGAACATCAGCTGCTGTGAATAAATTACGGAATAATGGTTTGCTCATCCCACCATAAACAGCAGGTTGATAAGTATCAGCCACCTTAATGGCTGTTAGAGCGTTTTGAATTGATTGTTCTAAGCCAACGTTTCCAGCAACAACTGTTAACGCTAAAACTTCAATACTTGGTTCACGAAGTGCAGTAATAATTGCAATCACATCATCTGATGCGGTATCTGTATCAATAATAAACTTTCTCATATAATCTCCTCCAAATAACTTCTAGCGCTAGTTTATCATAAATTCGACAAAATTAGCTAAGAAGTAATCAATTTTTTACAGCATAAAAACTTTATGGCTTTTATAGGAGGCTTATATTTAGGATGTTTTAAGATTTTAGCTTGGAAAATAGTTATAAATATGATGGATTTGTTTGTAAAGATTATAAAATTTATTTAATTATATCTTCATTTTAATCATAAGATTGAAGGGGGGAGGGGATTAAGGTGAAAAAAATCCTTTGTTTATTTGTTTTGGTGCTAGGGGTAGTTGGGTGTTCTAATTCAGTATTAAGTGACGATTACGATGAAGCCACTTTGAAATCATCAGCACAGAAGGTTCTAGAACAGTTAAATGCAGGCGAGTATCAAGCAATCACAGATTCGGTAAGTTTAGATTTACAAAATGATTTAAGTGCGGATGTTATTAAACAGGCATGGATACCATTATATGAAAAGTTAGGAACTTTTGATGCTATTTCTAATTATATTATCTCTGGAAAAGAGGAGTATGCTGTAGTTGTTGTATTAGCCAAATATGAAAAGGGGACATTACAACTTACGTTAAGTTATAATCCACAGATGGAATTAGTCGGACTCTATATGAAATAATGAATAAAAATTAGCTTGAGACTTGATTATCTGAAATTAATTTTTTATGATAGATGTATATTATCGAAATTTGACTGATAGAGGGAAAAGGGAAGCGTATGTTTATTTTAAAATCAATTATTTTATTTAGTTTTATTTTTTTTATGGTTCAAAATGTTCAATCGATTATTAAGCGTAAGCGATTTGTTTCCTATTCAAAATATGTAGGACATGTTAAGCAAGCTGTGAATGAAATTAATGTTGATATGGTTCAAGAAGTAACTCAAATGTACGATGAAGCTGGTAAGATGGTTGATGCAAGTGTCTTAATTAATAATTTAAGAATCTTAACAGGCGTTCTTTTTGTTTTTCATCCTGTTGTTGGGGCATTTGTTTATCATAAACCATTGTTAACTTTAGTAGCCTTTGGATTATCGATGGCCTATTTAGTTGGGAATTACTGCTTAGAACAAATTTTAGCGGGTAGTGAGAAAAAAGGATATTTTATGGTTGATTATATTGTGGATCATATGATTCCATTTTTAAATCTGGGGATTGTTATCTTAATGTCAATTTACTTATAAATAAAAGGACTGAATAATCAGTCCTTTTATTTTACCCAAACTACTAAATCATTTAGCGATTGACGTGTTTTGGGTGTAGGCTCGTTGATGCGATAACCGAAGGCTATCATTAATGTTAGATAAAACTCGTCTTTATTTAATAAGTTATGCTTAATTAATATCTCTTCAACGGCTTTTTGATCGTAACCCCCCATTGCACAAGAATCAATTTGTTGCATAGCTGATACTGTCATCATATTGGCTGCGGCTATATATGTTTGTAAACATGAATAATTTAAGAGGGCTTTCTCATTATTTTGAAATCGTGTATCTTCAATCATTTTAACAACCCCTTTGAAGTTTTCAACAGCTTCCTGAGGCATTTGTTTAACTTCTGTTAATAAATGATGGATGTATGAAGAATCATGTTTTAATTCTTTAGGCATACGACTTAATAAAATTACTAAATGCGAACATGAAGGGATTTGTTTTTTTCCACCCCATGAAACAGTAGCTAACTCTTCTCGCAACGATTCATTTTGAATGACAAGAAACTTCCATGGTTCAATTCCCATTGAACTTGGTGATAATTGACCACCTTTTAAGATAATTTCAAAATCTGAGTCTGAAATCTTTTTCGACGAGTCAAATTCTTTGCAGGCATGACGGAAATTTAAGATTTCTAAGATTTGTTCATGAGTCATAAATAACCTCCTATATAGTTACAGTTTATAACGAAAGATATTTAATCATTTAAATGATTAAGAGTCTTCACCAGAAATGGTG
>NZ_JAMQUU010000007.1:0-36418 GCF_025594975.1 Turicibacter sp. T129
GATTAATAACAAGATTAAAGTGATTAAACGCATGGCCTTTGGATATCGTAGTTTCTATCATTTCAAAGCTAGAATTTTGATTATCCATAAGTACACCTTTGAACAAAAAAATAAAAGGAATCAAACTGCTCAACGAGCAGCTTAATCCCTCACGATTACAGGTATAAAATTTCTTCACCCACACTAGTTGACAAAGAGCCATTTATTCTTCATAAATTCATAACTAACGTTTAAATTAATAAAGTAAACATCTTTATGATAGGAAAGTTATGTTATGAAAAAGAAAATAACTATTCTAACACTTTTGACATTAATAGCTTTAGTTAGTACTTGTAGTCATAAAAATACTAATATGACTAATCAGTCTCTTGATAAAGTAGTAAAAGAAAGCTGGATTGTTATCATTACTAAAGATTTAAAAACTGATCGTGAATTAGTCTTTGAAGGTGCATTTAAAAAAGGTGATGAAGTGGTTCCACGTCTACTGGCTTTATATAACCAAGATGAAAATCATGTTAAAACTACTTCTTACACTTTAACGCCTCCTAACTAAAGCTACATTCAAACAAGATGGCTCTCGCATCAAAGGTGAAACATTCAAAGGATATGTTTACGTGGAATATAATAACTTTGAATTAGTTGATGGAAATATCTACTTCAAAACACAACAAGCTAAAGATAGTCTTAAGCTAGATAATACATCAAAAGTAATGGGTAATACAGAAGTTAAATAATCATAAATAAAAGAGCTATGAAAAAATAGCTCTTTTATTTATTTAAGTATTGTTCTAAAATCCAATTATTTTCATAAATTTCCGTTGCAGCTTCAACACCAACATAACGAATATGCCAAGGTTCATACTGATATCCAGTTTCAGATTCTCGCCCTTCTAAATAGCGAATAATATAGCCAAATCGATGTGCATTGTCTTTTAGCCAAATTCCCTCAGCTGTTTTACCAAATTCCGTTGTTAATTGTCCATTGACACTATCAGCTGTCACATCAATCGCTAAACCTGTTTGATGCTCGCTATGACCTGCTCTTGCACTAAAACGATCCGCAGCTTCTTGCCCATTTTGATCAACATATCGTTGATATAATGAAACTTGTGTTTCGTATGAACGATAGCCACTTCGTGCTAAAAAGATTAATCCCGCTTCTTGTTCTGCTGCACTGAATAATTGTTCAAGATGTTGTGATGCTTCTTCACGTAAATAAATAGTTTTATTTTGTTCATGCCCAAGTGCCAAAACATTTGGGAGCACTAAGTCACTTGGAGCATAACTTGAATCTAATGCATAATTTTTATTCACTAATACGAGTTTTGAATCTCCATTTGAGACTGTTATAACATTTTCATAAAACGAACTTTCCAAGTCTAACTTAGCCTGTTGTTGTGCTAGTCGTTCCTCTTGTCGTTTTTCCTCGGCTAAACGTTCTTCTTCTAAAAGCTTTTCTTTAGCCAGTTGATCTAAGTGTGCTACAGTTGCTACCTCATTCGTTTGATAGAACGATTGTGAGTATAATTGTTTTCCGACTGAATCTTGACGACTTTGTCCAAAAATCGTCATGTTCTTACTTAGACTTATTCCAATTGTAATAATAAACAATCCCAAAAGAGATCCAAATTTAATCATTTTTTTCTTCAACTTCATACGCTCCATGAATTAATAACCCTATCCCATATATATTTTATATAATTTTAGTATATCACAATTCTGTTTAAATCGTTCAAATTATCCAATAATTCAGAGCGAATTTCGATAAAAATATCGTTTGATATCGTTCTATCGACATTGCATCATAAAAAGGGAGCTATATTAGCTCCTTTTAGTTCAGATTATTTTCTTCAATCTGATCTTCATTAGTCGATGGTTTTTGTAAAGAAGAAATTAAATCAATTAAATTAATTCCTGTTAAAGATTCTACCACCTCTGGAACTTCTGAGATCATCTTAGTTACATTTTGAGTCACTTTGGCTGCTCCGTGCCCCCCACCATTATCAATGATGACCATCTTCTCAGTTTGCGATAATGGATCTGCGATATTTTTTGCAATATCAGGTAACTTCTCAACAATCATCTGTACAATTGCTGCTTCTCCATATTGTTTATAAGCTTCAGCTTTTTCACGCATGGCCTCTGCCTCTGCTTTCATCGCTTCCGCAAGTGCCTGACCTTTTACACGAGTCGCTTCTGCTTCAGCAGCACCTTTAATTCGAATTGATTCTGCCTCCGCTTCTGCATTTTTGATGATAGCATAACGTTGTGCATCCGCTTCTTGTTGTTCTTTATATTTTTGAGCCTCTGCAACTTTTTTAACAGTTGCTTCAAGTTCTTTTTCTTGTTTGATTGCTTGTTGCATCGCGATTTCCGTTTGACGTTGCTCTTCAAATAACTGTGTATTTTTTAATGCTTCAATGACGCTCTTTTTCACAATATTTTGTTCCACTTCATAAGCATAATCAGCTTTCGCTTGGGCTTTTTGCTCCTCTTCTTTATAAGCTTGGACACGTAATTCTTTTTCTTTTTTTGCTAATGCAATCTCAGTTTCAGCTTTTAATTGTGCCTCAGTCCCTAGTCGTTTTGCTTCTGATGTTTTTTGCATACGATCTCGTTCAGCCTCTGCTTCAGCAATCGCTGCATTTTTCTTCACTTCAGCAATTTGTTTTGCTCCTAATGCTGTTAAATATCCTTTGGTATCATCAATGTCACGGATTGTAAATGTTTTAATCTCAAGCCCCATCTTATCGAGATCAGCCTTGGCAACATTCTCCACTTCATTTGCAAACATTTCGCGATCTTTATAAATTTCCTCAATCGTCATTTTAGAGACAATTTCACGTAGTTTTCCCTCTAATACATCTTGTACCGTTTCTTTAATGACATTAATCGTTTCTTTTTCACGACCCGTGTTAAACTGCTCTACGGCTAATAAAACACTTTTAGGATCCGAATTGACTTTAATAATAGCGACCCCATCTGTATCAATTGGAACCCCATTACTATCTAATGATTCATGTGTTTTAACCTCTACCTTAATATTTTCTAAAGAAATACGTGACGTTTGTTCAAGATAAGGAATGACAATTCCTCCACTCCCACTAATCACACGACGCTTTAATCCAGTGACAACAATCGCTTTATCCTGTGGTGCCTTTTTCCACAACATCAATAAAATAATGATAGCTACAGCTGCTAGCACAATCCACCCGATATAAGGTAATAAGGCATTTAACATTATATGTCCCCCTCCTATATGTCCTTACAATAATCATATGACTTTTTTACTTAAATAGAACAAAAGGACACTAAACTTATTATTTAGTGTCCTTTTCTTATTTATTTTTCTAGCATGATATTTAATACTTCAATATCCGTTTGTTTCATTCCTTCTCGTCCTAAACGTCCATATGCTTCAATGGTTTGTTCAATTGTTGATTGAACCATTCCACATTTCTCATCAAAAGCAACCCCACGCATTGCTAAATAATGGCCCATAATTGCAGCATCTAAACTTGAGGCAATTTTAGCTGCGCATGAAGCCTTAGCCCCATCACAAACAATTCCTGCGATATTCGCTAATGTATTTGTAATCGTATTTTCGATTTGTTCAAGTGTTCCACCTTTCATGTATGTTAAAGCCGCGCCACTTCCACAAGCTGCACTTACAGCGCCACAATAGGCGGATAAACGACCAATAAATGTTTTTTGATGAATGGTTACTAAACTCGCTAAAATTAATGCACGATACATCTCATCCTCTGTTAATCCTTTATCCTTAGCATAAATGATTGTTGGTAAGGAAGCTGTCATTCCTTGATTTCCACTTCCTGATGTCGTCATAACTGGTAAACTACATCCACACATACGAGCATCTGATCCCGCTGCCGCATAAGCTTTCATTTTAGATTTGACGTCATCACCGTAGCAATCTAAAATCATTTGACCCACATTGACACCATATTGATTTTTTAATCCTTCTTCAGCAATCGTTAAATTATAGTTAATTTGTTGTTCTAACATATCCTTTAGGTCTGTTAAATCAACGGTTTGCGCAAATTCTAAAATATCTGCAATATTTAAAACGGAACGGTCAGCTAAGGCAGAATTAAAATCTTCTTTATTAAAAGATTTTTCTAGTAAGACTTCTCCATTTTTCTCTAAACGACTAATATTAGTATGCGTATGAATTAACTCAACTAATGACGACTGATCGCCGTTTATCATCTTTACAATAATATGTAAATTTGCATCATTTTCAATTAATTTAACTTTACATAACTTAGCTTCTAATAGTGATGCAACTTGTTTAATTTGTTCTTCATTAACATTTTCAATAACTTCTAATCCTTTTGATGAATCTCCAGCAACTGCGCCGGTAATGGCACTTGCTTCAATCCCTGTTAAGTTTCCGGTATTTGGTACGACAACTGATCTAGCATTTTTAATTATATTCCCACTACATTCAATAATAATCTGCTCTGGGAAATCACCTAAAATTTCTCTTGCTTTTGCACTGGCATAAGCAATTGCAATCGGCTCTGTACAACCTAAAGCAGGAACTAATTCTTCTTTTAAAATTGTAAAATATGCTTGATAAGTTTCCTTTGTTACGGCCATAGAATCCTCCACTCCTACCTATTAGGTATTATGTCTAAAAGTCTACCCTACTCCCCCATTTTATCAAATTATCCTTTTATTCTCCACTTATAAATCACAGGACTTTCGCTAAAAACGGTACTATTTTTCCAAATAAATGTATTCACATTTTTTGCTTATAATACTTTGATTCTTTGTAAAAATTATGATTAATATTTCCCTTTTCATCGGTCATTCTTTTGCCTATGAGATTATGAAATGAACAATTAATAAATCAATTACTTCTCTTTAAATATTTCATACGAAAGATTGTTGACACCCCTTTAAGTTAGGCATATAATTTTAATATCTCATTATCTAGTTTGAAATACTATATAATACAGTTTGGAGGATTAGTTATGAACAATTTCATTAGGGAGCCAATTAATGGATTGACCCATTTAGCAGGAGCTATTTTATCTTTGATCGCCTTAATTGCGATGATTGTTAAGGTCGCATTGGATAATCCAACCGTTATTGGATTAATCGCGGTTACCATTTTTGGGGTTAGTATGATTTTACTTTATGCAACATCAGCTACTTATCATATGGTCATCTCTTCAGATACAGTCATTAACTTTTTACAAAGGCTTGACCACAGTATGATCTTTGTTTTAATTGCTGGTTCATATACTCCTTTTTGCTTAATTGCATTGAATGGGAAATCAGGATGGATTCTATTCAGTATTGTCACTTTAATTGCGATTTGTGGGATTATTTTCAAGCTTGCTTGGTTTAATTGTCCTCGTACACTATCCACATCTATCTATATTGTTATGGGATGGCTAGCTGTATTTGTATTTAAGCCGCTGCTTACTTCATTAAGTGGTCCTGGCCTATTCCTCTTAATTATTGGAGGCGTTCTATATACGATTGGCGGAATCATCTATGCCATTAAACCAAAATGTCTTACTTTTAAGCATTTAGGTTT
Organism: Turicibacter sp. T129; assembly: GCF_025594975.1. Classification (NCBI taxonomy): domain Bacteria; kingdom Bacillati; phylum Bacillota; class Erysipelotrichia; order Erysipelotrichales; family Turicibacteraceae; genus Turicibacter; species Turicibacter sp. T129. The sequence goes on from NZ_JAMQUU010000007.1 coordinate 5,573, forward strand.
CCACGAGATTTTTCATATTTTCATCTTGCTCGGTAGTCTCTATCATTTCCTTTGCATTTATCTATATGTTATCTAGCAAATGGGGATTCCATTTGCTTTTTTTATTAGGAAGATAAATTTAATACTATCTATATAGAAACAGATGAATAGCTTCCATTTACCACATCAGAATTAAAAAATTTACACAGTCTCACAATAAAACCAACCAATTTTTCACAATGGAAAAAATTGATCCTTGCTTATATATTAATCAAACCAAATGAATGACTTTTTAATTAAACAAAAGAAAAGACTGAACCGAGTCGGTCCAGTCTTAAATTGAATAAGAGAGCAGATTATTCGCAATCACAATCGTCTTTACGATCGTATTCGCGTTCACGTTCACGGCCACATCCACATCCAGCAAGTTTACACCAGTCTTCATTGCGACGACCATGATCATAACGATTTTTTTCTTTAATAACTTTTTTCTCAATTACATATTCATGATCAAAATGATGATTTTCAACTTCTTTGCAAACAACTGGTACAATGTGTTTTACACAATGACGGAAAGATTTTTCTTCTTTGCAATAAACAGTTGGTTCAACAACAACTTTGCATCTTTCTTTGCGTTCGCATTCTTTTTCACGACGTTGTTTTTTGCATTGACATTTTTCTTCTTCGAAGTAGTCATCTTCTTTGTCAAAGCATTTTTCTTTTTTATCAAAACATTTTTCTTTTTTATCGAAGTAGTCATCGTCTTTTTCGAAGTATCTATCTTCTTTTTCTTCTGGATACCATTTTTCTTCTTTATCCATGCAACGTGAATAACCATATTGTTTCATAATTTATGTCTCCTTTAATGTCAATAATATATTTTCTGCGATTATTGCTCATCAATAAATTGACCTTTCTGACAAAGATTTTTCATTTGCCGTTGACCATGATGATAATAATGTACCTCTCTTTGTTTGATTGGTTTGTAAATATACTGATGATAGTAATAATGATGTTCAACTCTTGTTACGATAACTGGAATGTCACATCTTATAGAGTCAGAATGTTTGACTTCTAGTAATTCATTCTGAGTAGGCTCAAATGTTTGAACGGAAGGATCAAATGTTTTGATTTCGTTCACATTATTTTCTACATTATAAGAATTCCATCTTTCCATTTCACCGCCTCCTTTCCTTTTCCTTTGAGCTTACAGTATAATATATTAATAACTTCAAATTTTGTTAGGGTTATTTTCTTATTTTATTTAAAAAGTTAAAACCTAAAAAAAGCACCTCTTACATAGAGGATGATGCCAAAGAGTATACCATTAAGTTTTCATCTTAAAAATCATAAAAACATAAAAAAACCTGAGTAAAAAACACCAAAGTGGCCTATTTTCTCAGGTTTTTTTAGTCTTTTAAATTCGATAAGAATTACCTCTTCAATCCCTTCTTTAAACAAAGAGATACTTTTATCCAATACCATCCTCTATAACATATAACCTTTTAAAGCCTAAAGCTTCTAATTGAATGGCTACAGTTTTACTACGATAACCTTTATCACAATAAATAACAATAGGTTTATCTTTATACTTTTCCAATTCAGGAAGGTGCTCATTAAGTTCTCGCATTGGAATATTAACTGCATTTTCTAAATGAGATTGAATGTATTCCGTATTATTTCTAACATCAATAATGACAATCCCTTTTGTCTTAGTAATTAACTGTTCAGCCTCTTTTTGAGAAATATACTGGATTGAAGGAAATTCTGAAACAGCCTGACTCATAACCGGTTGAATCGCTTCATGTTCTAAAATAGCTAATATCATTAAAAAAATAAAAACTAAACAAAACGCAAGCTTCCCAACAAATTGTCTCATATTTGTCACTTACTTTCTTTATAGATATTATTAGTATTTAGTTATCTTTCAAATCTATTCTCCAATCTAAAAAAGCCTAAAGATTATTTCTCTAGGCTTTTTGCTTAATCATATTTATAAAATAGCGATGAAAACTTGTATCTTTTGTTAACTCTGGATGAAATGAAGTTGCTAACATTTGCTTTTGTTGACAAGCTACAATATGATCATTGACTTCTAATAAAATGTCAACATCAGATTTTACCTGAGTAACATATGGCGCTCGAATAAAAACTAAAGGGATTTTATTCGAAGAAATCTTTTCTATCTCAACTTCTGTTGTAAAGCTTCCTAATTGTCTTCCATACGCGTTTCGCTCAACAGTAATATCCATGACTCCAAGATGAACGGTCGGGTCATTTTCTAAAGATTTAGCCAATAAAATCATTCCCGCACATGTTCCCCACACAGGCATTCCATTTAGTATTCGCTCCTTTAATGGTTGTAATAAGTTAAAATCTCTTAATAACCGTCCAATAGCCGTACTTTCTCCACCTGGAATAATTAAGCCATCGATTTCATTAAGTTCATCAAGGTATTTAACTTCCTGAGCACATACATCTGGGATTTGATTTAATAACTCGAGATGCTCAGCAACAGCCCCTTGAATTGCTAATACTCCTACCTTTATCATCTTACCATCCTCGTTTTGCATATTGCTCATGTTCTGGTAATTGACGAACATCAATTCCACTCATTGCTTCTCCTAAACCTTCTGAAACCTCTGCAATCACTTTAGGATCATTATAGTAGGTTGTTGCTTTCACAATTGCCTCTGCACGTTTTTGTGGATTATCAGATTTAAAAATCCCAGACCCTACAAAGACACCGTCACATCCTAATTGCATCATTAATGCTGCATCGGCAGGTGTCGCGATTCCTCCCGCTGCAAAGTTTACAACTGGTAACTTTCCATGTTCATGAACGTAGCAAACTAAATCATATGGTGTCCCCATATTTTTAGCAATAGTCATTAATTCTTGCTTACTAGCTGCTTGAATTTCACGAATTTCTTTATTCATTGTACGCATATGACGAACCGCTTCAACAACATTTCCTGTCCCAGCCTCACCTTTTGTACGAATCATTGACGCACCTTCCCCAATACGTCGTAATGCTTCTCCTAAGTTTTTAGCTCCACAAACAAATGGAACATCAAATTCAGTTTTATCAATATGGAATTCATCATCTGCTGGTGTTAAAACTTCACTTTCATCAATATAGTCAATTTCTAACGCTTCTAAAATTTGCGCCTCAACCAAATGGCCAATACGTACTTTCGCCATAACAGGAATACTAACTGCTTCCTGAATTTCACGAATCATTTTAGGATCTGACATTCGTGCAACTCCACCTTGTTTACGAATATCAGATGGAACACGTTCTAAAGCCATAACAGCTACTGCTCCTGCTGCCTCAGCAATTTTTGCTTCTTCAACATTTACAACATCCATGATAACTCCACCCTTTAACATCTGAGCCAAGTTTTTATTTAATTGATAACGATCATTCATTTTTCAAACCCCTTTACATTATGTTTACTATCTCCTATAATAACTGTATCGAAACAATTTCGAATAACGTTAGATAGTTCACTTAATTTATACCAATTTTATCCTATTAGTGTCAATATAAAATAAAAAGGAATGATAACAATGTTCCCTGTACCGATACACTTAGATAAAAATAATGCTAATCCAATGTATATGCAATTAGCTAATCAAATAACTCAAATGATTCATCAAAAACAACTAGTTGCCAATACTCCACTCCCTTCAATTAGAAAACTGGCTTCTCACTTAGGCGTTAATACAGTTACGATCGTCTCTGCCTATAAACAGTTAGAAACGAACGGTCTAGTTCAGGCTAAAAAGGGAAGTGGCTACTTCATCATTGAAAAAGCACCCAAAACTTCAACTCATGTTCTAGATATACCAATGAAACAAATGACTCAGCAACAGATTCATTTACGTGCAAATGAAATTAACTTTGCAAGCGCCACCCCAGATCCAAGTATCTTCCCTATTACTGCTTTTAAAAATTATTTAAATATTGTTTTAGATCGTGATCAAGGTTATGCCTTTGGGTATCATGAAAGTAATGGATATGAACCATTACGAGAAAGCTTAAGTCATTACATGAAACGCCATCATATGATTAATATTGCTCCTGAATATATTCAGATTGTATCTGGAGCGCAACAAGGAATTGATATCATCGGGAAAGTGTTATTAAATTCTGGTGATACTATTATCGTTGAAAATCCAACCTATACAGGAGCCCTTGCTGCTTTTAAATCACGAGGTGTTCTAATCAAAGAAGTCTCTCTTGAACAGGATGGATTAAATCTTGAAGAACTGGAACACCTTCTTCAAACACATCATCCTAAATTACTCTACCTGATGAGTAAGTTTCAAAATCCATCGACTATTTCCTACTCTCAAGAAAAGCTTAGACGAATTATTAAACTAGCTGAACAATATGATTTCTATATTGTTGAAGATGATTCAATGGCTGAAATCTGCTATGATTCATCTATAGCTAAACCCAACTTTATATCACTTGATACTTATCATCGAGTAGTTTATATTAAAAGCTTTTCTAAACTCATGATGCCCGGCCTTCGAATTGGATTTATCGCAGTTCCACCTCAATTATCCACATTGATTATGAATGCTAAACATCATACGGACATTTCATCATCTGGTTTAATTCAGAGAACTGTTGATTTATATTTACGCGAGGGAGATTGGGATCAACACATTGAACAAATGAAAGCAATTTACAAAAGAAAATATACACTTATGTTAAACGGTTTAAATTCATTAAAAAAATATGGGATTAGTTTTTTAGAACCAAATGGTGGCTTACATTTTTGGATCAAATTACCTTCTTATATTCAATCAAAAGATTTTTGTAAAGCCTGTCAAAGGCAATCTTTATTAATTATGCCAGGCTCTATTTTCAACGCTAGTCAAGACACTTCAACCGAACAGTATATTCGTTTAAGTTTTGCTGCCTGTAGTGAAGAACAGATTGTGCAAGGAATATCTATCTTGGAGCAGATTCTTGATTCATTCAATTTACCTAAAAAGATGACAATTCTTCCTCTAATATAATTTCTTATAAAGTGATGACACTTTTCTTTATTGACAACACATTAAATTATTGTAATAACAAAAAACAGATACTTTTATTACAATAATTGGATTTATCATCAACATATCTCATTCGTTTCGTGTTAATATATAAGAAAAACACTATGAGGTATAGTTATGAATCAAATTACACTTGAAAATATTATGTTAATCTGTCAAAAATGTTTTTCCTACCTAGATGCTAGAATAGATGATCACCCGTCTCAAGTAGCCTATTTATATTGGCGATTACTAGATAATAGAGGGACTTATTCTAAAAAAGAATTATATGATCTAGTTACCATTGCTTTACTTCATGACATTGGTTCTTATAAAACCAAAGATTTTGATAAATTTCTAAATATTGATTCACCTTCATATGATCATGCTATTTATGGAGCATTATTCATTAAACATTTTTCCCCCATCTCGCATTTATCTGATATAATTTTATATCATCATTCAGATTACGAGAGCTACGAATCTCCATATAAACCTGAAACATCCCTTCTTTATTTTATCGATCGAATGAGTATTTTCTTTAATTATAGCTGGCAAATTGAAGATTTCTTTCTCTCACTAAATACAGAAATCGATAGTCAATTCATTTCAGAATTTCACGAAATTAATCGAAAGGAAAACTTAATAGACAATATTCAAACAGGTTATTTTAAACAATTGCTTCGTAATTTTTTTGCTAAGTCAATTCAATCACCCGAAAATGCCATTAAATATTTATCTATGATTAGTTATACGATTGATTTACGTAGTGAGTGTACGGTCTTACATACGATTATGGTATCAGCTATTTCAAATTTTTTAGCCCAAAAGATGAATTATAATCATAGTATGGTTCAAAAAATTTCATTAGCAGCAATGCTTCATGATATTGGAAAGATTTCTACACCAATTAATATTCTCGAGAAACCAGGAAAGTTAACTAATGAAGAAATGGAGATTATGCGAGAACACGTTACTATTACGTACGAAATTTTAGAAAATTTAGGAAGCCGAGACGTTCAAGAATATGCGTCTTATCATCATGAAAAATTAGATGGGACAGGCTATCCTTTTGGTTTAAAAAAAGACCAACTATCTATTCCAGCTAGAATTATTATTGTTGCTGATATTATGGGAGCATTAATGGCCGCTAGAAGTTATAAAGAAAGCTTCCCAAAGGATAAAATTATTAATATATTATCTGAATTAGCAGCTCAATCAAAGATTGATCAATCGTTAGTCGATCTTGTAATTGATAAATATGACGATTTTTGTCAATATCTCTCATCTCTGTCGAATCCATATCACAAATTCAAAAATGAGTATATGAGCATCGTTACAAAGATGTCCCCATAAAAAAATTCCCGGAGAATTATTTCCCGGGAATTTTTTTATTAAAATAACTTACTTAATTCAAAAATTTTATCGTCATCATATAATTTAAATTTTAATGGTGTAATCGTAATATAACCATTCTTAATCGATTTAACATCAGTCTCTTCTGGTTGATCAATATCGATTAATGGACCTGATAAACGATGTCCTCCTTGTTCTTCGACATAACACTCATCATAACGACTAATACCAACAGTTGCAACTTTGATCCCTTTAGGTTCTTCTAATGAGGGAAAATTAATATTAATTGTCGTATCTGTTAATAATGTTTGTGATAATAACTTTTCAAAAATGGCTGGAAAATATGACTTCACAATATCAAAATTTGAGTTAGTTGTTGAAATTGCCATGGCAGGATAACCACATAAATTAGCTTCAATAGCACCTGAGACCGTTCCAGAATATAAAACATCTGTCCCCACATTTCGCTCATCATTAATTCCTGATAAAATTAAATCAGGCTTTATTTTTAAATGTGCTAAAGCATACTTTACACAATCAGCAGGCGTACCATCTACACCAATCGCTAAAGTAGCTCCTTTAATCGAATCAGGATAAGACTTTAATGGGCGACGCATTGTGATTCCATGACCAACAGCACTATTATTAGTATGTGGAGCTACAATATAAACCTCACCATAATTAGAAGCAATTTGTGCTAATGTATGAATTCCTGGAGCTTTAATACCATCATCATTTGTAATTAAAATCTTCATTTTATCATTCCTTAATGTTTTTTTGCCAATTCATCTAAGTCTTGAATCATTTGATCAATCATATCCCAACTATTTACACGAGCACCAGCGGCTTGAACATGGCCACCTCCACCATATTTTTTTGCAACCTCATTTACAGCAGCTCCACTCGAACGTAAATTTACTCGAATATCATTATTTTCTTTATCTTCTACAAAGAATGCCCAAATTTTTATTCCCTCAATATTCGCTAGTGTATTAACTTGTGAAGAAGCTGAATTTTCATCTATATTAAGTTCTCTTAATTTTTCATCTGTTAATTTAAGATAACCAACACCCTTATCTGTTTCTTCAAAGTTTAATAAAGCATACCCTTTAAAACGTATCATCGACTTAGATTGTGTGTACATATTTGAATATAAGTCAATCATATCAAAATCATATTTTAATAGTTGTGCTGCATAACGTAAAGTTTGCTCACTTACTCCACGGAATAAGAAGCGCCCTGTATCCGAAACAATTCCATTAAATAGGCAACGTGCCCCATTATCATTAATTTCTAAATTATTTTCAATTAATAAGCTTGTAATCATCTCACAAGTTGATGTATATGATGTATCAATCCATTCAATATCTGCATATTCATCTGAGAATGGATGATGGTCAATCTTAATCTTAAATGCTCCTAACTTCCAACGTACATCTGAAATGCGTGCTGCATTTGATGTATCAGTAATAATAACTAATGAACCCTCATAAACTGAATCTTCAATCTTATCTGTTGTCCCTACATATTTTAGGTAATCTAATTCTTCACCAACTACATATACCTTTTTTTCTGGAAAACTTGTGCGAATTAATTCCGCTAATCCAAATGATGAACCATATGCATCTCCATCAGGAATAACATGACGATGAATAATAATTGTATCAAATTCTTCAATTTTCTTAATAATTTGTTGTTGAATTGTCATAGTTTTAATCCTCCTTATTTTAAATTATAAAGAAAAATAGAGGTAGAAGTCCACCTCTATTTTGTGCATTAAAAATAGTAATTATTTCAAAGAGTTAACAGCTTCTTGAATCGCTTGTTCTGGAGATACTCCACTTAATACAACCGCTTCAACAGCTTTTTCAGCTGCTGTACGAACATTGTATGAAGAATATGTATCTTTGAAGAATGAAGGATCATAGAAGTAATAATCAGCTTGTTCTGGTCCAACTACTTTTGTTTGATCATTAGATTCAGCTACGTATTTTTGATATGCATCAGAAGCAATAACTGATTCACGAATTGGTAAATAAGAAGTTGCTGTTGCAAATGCTAAGTTTCCTTCATATGAAGATAAGAATTTAGCAAACTCATATGCTGCATAAACCTCTTCTTGTGATTTATTTTGATTGAAAACAACAACATTTGTACCTTGTTGGATAACCGCACCTGTTTCTTTAGAGATTTGAGGAATTGGAGCAATACCAACTTCAAAGTCAGCTGTTGCAATATGTGAGTATCCAGCAGATGATCCAGTGTACATATAAAGCAATTCACTCATGAATGGTCCTGAAAGATATTTATCTTCACCTGGTAAACGCCAGTAACCAGCATCAGCATTACGTTTTAATAACTCTAAAGCTTCAATCGCGTATTTAGCTCCATCTTCAGCGAATAAGATGTCTCCATTAGAGTTTGTATACTGTCCACCGAATTGTTGTACCATTGTAATGAAGTAGTTTGCTGGTGCATCAATACCAAATGCAGTTTTTCCAGTTAATTCTTTGATTTTAGCAGAAACTTCTTCTACCTCATCCCAAGTTGTTGGTACTGTTAAGTTATTTTGATCAAAGAATGTTTTATTGTAGTATAGAACTTCTGTTGATTTATTGAATGGTAAAGAGTAGAACTTTCCACCTTCATATTGGCTATTTTCATCACGATAAGATTTAATGATATCATCAAAATCATTAATTCCAACTTCTTCATTTAAGATATAAGGATCTAATTCTACTACATTTCCTGATTGTAAATACTCAGCAACCCAGTCAGGATATGCTTGAGCAATAGCTGGAGCTGAACCTGATTTTAAAGCAGCTGTTGTTTTCGTTTTTAAATCTGTGTATTGACCTTGATATACAGGTTTAACAGTAATTCCTTTATCAGCCCCAATTGTTGTATTGAACTGATTTACTAACGCATCAACAGCTTCTTGATTTGTTCCTGCCATAGCATGCCAAAATTCGATTGTTACAGGACTTTCAATTGTTGTTACAATCTCAGTTGATGATGGTGCCTGTTCTTTTTTATCACTTGAACAAGCTGCTAATGTTGTTACACCAGCAACAAGTGATAAAGATGTCATTAATTTCTTCACTTTTTAGTCCTCCTATTCAATTAGCATTGAATTATGTATGTATAAAAGGATTATTTCCTTTAATACCCGCTATTAGCTATTTTTTTCTTAGCATATCATTACCCTTTTAATCCTCCACGAGTAACTCCACTAATGATATATTTCTGTAAGAATAAATAAATGATGACAACTGGAATAATGATAATTGTCGCTGCTGCCATTTGTAAATGAACTTGTGAACCAGATTCATTCGTAAAGTGAGTTAATCCAATAGTTAAGACACGCATTTTATCATTATTTGTAATTAATAATGGCCATAAGAATGCATTCCAACTTGCAATGAAGTTTAAAATTGCAATTGTTACAATCGCACTAATGGTATTTGGAATCATGATTTTCCATAAGTATTTCCAATCACTACATCCATCAATCTTCGCTGCTTTATATAGCTGTTCCGGAATTTGCATAAAATATTGTCTCAATAAGAAGATATAAAAGACATTTGCAATATAAGGAATAATTAATCCTTGGAACGTATCAATCCATCCAAAAGCTGATACCGTTTGATAGTTTTGAATAATTAACATTTCACCTGGTACCATCATTGTTGCTAACAATAACGTAAAGATTGTATTACTTCCATAGAATTTATAACGAGTAAATGCAAAAGCTGCAAAGATCGTAACAAATAATGTTAAAACTGTATTTCCAACAGCTGAAATAACTGTATTTTTGAAATAAATATCAAATGGAGCCATCTCCATTGCTATTTTATAGTTTTCAAACTGAGCCACATTTGGTAATAACTTTGGTGGCACAGCGATTGATTCTGAATAAGTTTTTAAAGACGTTAAAATCATGAAAATAAATGGGAAAAGCATAATAATTGCTCCAAGTGATAGCGCAACGTAAATTAACACTTTAGCCCATACTGATGTAACCTTTTTTGTATTACTTTCCATTGAGCACACTCCCTATTTATAATGAACTAATTTTTTACTTACTAACATCTGAATTCCTGTGATAATTAAAATAATCACAAATAAGATGATAGATGCAGCGGCTGCTTTATGAACTTGAGATGATCCGTAGAACATGTCATAAATGTAATATACAACGGTCATACAGCTGTTAGCAGGTCCTGGCTTCCCACCGAATAAAGCGAATACTTCATTGTAAACTTTAAAACTTCCGATAACTGATGTAATCGTTAAGAAGAATACTGTTGGTGATAATAAAGGTAAGGTAATACGAGTGAACACTTTCCATTTTGGTGTCCCATCGATTTGAGCCGCTTTATAATATTGTGGATCGATATTTTGTAAACCTGATAGGAAAATAACGATTTTAAATGCTAGTCCACTCCAAATATTAAAGATAATTAATGCCCAAATCGCCATGTTTGGATCATTTAGCCATTGAATAGGCTCTATACCAAACATACTTAAAAATTGATTAATATAACCAAAATCACTATGGAATAGCCAACTCCATACAATCCCAATTGCAATTACTGATGTGACATAAGGTAAGAAATAAATCGCTTGGAAGAACTTACTTGCCTTAATCCCAGAATTTAATAATAAAGCAATAGCCAATGCAATAACCATTGATACTGGTACGGCAATAACAACAATTAAAAAAGTATTCAATAATGCTTTTTGGAAGTTTGGATCAGATAATACAAACTTGAAGGTTGATAATCCGAATCCAGTTCCTTCATCTGTATAATAGTTATATTTTTCATAGAATCCCATACGGAATGACATTATTAATGGATAAACTACGAAAATCAAAGTAATGACTAAAGTTGGTAATAAATATAAATACCCTAAGAAATTTTGTTTAATCGTAGTTTTAGTCGCATTTGATAGATTGGTTTTATTTTTCATAATTTCCACCTACCCTAAACGATGACCTGAAGTTGTATCAAATACATGGATTGCTTGTGGTTTCACAGTTAATTTTACAACATCTGAAACATTAACTTCATTATCAGAATCAATTAAGCAACGGACACTTTGTCCCTCGATGTCAACTGTCATTAACTTATCGCGTCCAATAACTTCTACCATTTTCACTGTTGCATTAATTCCTTCTTCTTGTGATAGGCGCCATGATTCTGGACGAACTCCGACAACTACATCTCCATTAGCTACTTCAGCGTCTCCTAAGATTGACGATCCAATGAATACCTTTCCATTTTCAACTTTTCCATTCATGAATCCCATAGGTGGTGTTCCCATAAACGATGCCACGAATTGGTTAGCTGGTTTACGATACATTTCTTGTGGAGCTTCTTTTTGCTGTAATACTCCATCTTTCATTAAAACAATGGCATCTGTAATACTCATTGCTTCTTCTTGATCGTGTGTTACGAAGATAGTCGTGATTCCTGTTTCTTGTTGGATACGACGAATTTCTTCACGTGTTTCTAAACGTAAGCGAGCATCTAAGTTAGATAATGGCTCATCTAATAGTAAAACGCGTGGTTTTTTTGCAATAGCACGAGCAATAGCAACACGTTGTTGTTGTCCACCAGATAACTCTCCTGGCTTACGATCCATTAAATGTCCGATTTGTACTAAATCAGCCATTTCCTGTGCAATCTTTAATGCTTCAGCTTTAGGAACTTTGGCATTCTCTAATGGGAACATAATATTTTGACGTACTGTCATGTGTGGATATAAAGCATAGTTTTGGAATACTAAACCAATTCCACGTTTTTCAGCTGGTAAATCTGTAACATCTTCATCACCAAAATAAATACGACCACTTGTTGGTTTTTCTAATCCCGCGATCATATAAAGTGTTGTAGATTTCCCACACCCAGATGGTCCTAAAAGTCCTGCCAGTGTACCATCTTCAATTGTAACATTCAAATTGTTAACTGCTGTAAAATCGCCAAAGCTTTTCGTAATGCCCTCTAATCTTACTTCCATCGAACTAACCTCCAAAAATTATGCATCCTTTTACGACTCATTTTATAGGGATACGTTTAAAATTTTATTGTTTTTTTTGCATGATAGATTTTTTTGCATTCATTTAGTATTCTAAAGAATAATGTTAGTTTAAGTCAATGAAATTCCGGTGAAAAATTAAGATATTCATCAACTCCTGTCGAATTCTGTTAACTAATACCACTTTCTCTTACAATTATGTCCAATATCTCGATTATTATGAGGTTAGCAAAAAATTTTATTAACTCTTTTTCAAGACTCACACTTTCGCCTAAAAGTAATAGGATATCTTAGACCGAGAATTAATAATTCGGCGATAAGGAGGTTTCCTATGAAAAGTTTTAAACGCTTGTTTACATTTTTTAGTTTAGTGTTTTTATTCACTGGTGTTCTAGTTGGGTGTCAGCAATCATCGGAAGAATTAACAAAAATAAAAGTAGCCGAAGTCACTCATTCTGTTTTCTATGCTCCACATTATGTCGCTATTAGCGAAGGATTCTTCGAAGAAGAAGGACTTGAAATTGAATTAATCAATGCTGGCGGGGCAGATAAAGCAATGGCAGCTCTAATTTCTGGTGAAGTACAAGTTGGATTTATGGGGCCTGAAGCTACTATTTATGTTTATAATGAAGGCGGAAAAGATCAACCGATTAACTTTGCTCAAGTGACTCAACGAGACGGTAGTTTCCTAGTTTCCAAAAATCCAAATCCTGATTTTAAATTTAGTGATTTATCCGGTTCTGAAATTATCGGTGGACGTAAAGGTGGCGTTCCCGAAATGACACTTGAATATGTGCTTAAAGCAAACGGTCTTGATGCACGTCCGGATGATGAAACGGCAGAAGTCAATGTTCGTACAGATATTTCATTTGATGCTATGGCAGGTGCATTTACAGGTCTTGATGCTGAATACGTTACTTTATTTGAACCATTAGCTACAACAATGGAGCAACAAGGTAAAGGTTATATCGTTGCTTCAATCGGTGAACAAACTGATAACATTCCTTACACTTGCTATAGTGCAACTACGTCTTATATCGAGGCAAACAGCGACACAATCCAGGCTTTTACTAACGCTATTTATAAAGGTCAACAATGGGTAGCCTCTCATACAAGTGAAGAAATCGCCGAATCAATTCATGAATTTTTCCCTGATATGGAACTAAAAGATTTGGTCACTGTAGTTGAACGTTATCGTTCAATTGACGCTTGGGCTGAGGATCCTGTTTTAGCAGAAGAGAGTCTTAATAACTTAATGGACATTATGCAACTTGCAGGACAATTAGATAATCGTGCACCTTATGAAGCAATCGTGGATACGAGCTACGCTGAAAATGCTATTGCCAACATAAAATAATAATTTAGTAAAAGATTTGGTTCTTACTATACAGAGCTAAATCTTTTTATTTTACCGGCATTAGGTACAGTTTCTTAGTAGATTAATATTATATAGTATGACATATACGCAAAATGGAGGTGGCTTTATATGTCAACGATATTGGATATGAATCATGTGTATAAGGATTTTTATTCATTAGATGAAGAACGACAAATTCTTAAAGATATTAATTTCTCTGTGGAAGAAGGAGAAATCTTAGTTTTACTTGGACCTTCAGGATGCGGGAAATCAACGATCTTAAATATCATTTCTGGTTTACTTGAACCAACTCAAGGTTCAGTTGATACTCATGGAAAAAAAATCGGATATATGTTTCAAAAGGATCATTTATTCGAATGGCGGACTATCATGAAAAACATCACATTAGGACTTGAAATTCAACATAAATTAACCAATGAAGCACAGGAAGAAATTAAACGACTATTAGAGATTTATGACTTATGGGATTTTAGAAACAACTTTCCAAGAGAACTTTCGGGAGGAATGAAGCAGCGGGTTGCTTTAATTCGGACACTTGCGTTAAATCCAGATATCCTACTGTTAGATGAGTCATTTTCTGGTCTGGATTATCAGACACGTCTAATTGTGACCGATGATATTTATAAAATTATTAAAAATGAAAATAAAACAGCAATCTTAGTGACACATGATATTTCAGAAGCCATTTCTTTAGCCGATACAGTTGCTGTTCTAAGTCATCGTCCAACAACGATACAAAGCGTCCACAAAATTACTTTAACCCTTGAAGGGGATAAAACACCTTTAACAGCAAGATTAGCTCCTGAATTTAAAGATTACTTCGACTTGTTCTGGAAGGAGTTGCAAAATGATGAAGAAAGAATTTAAAGGATCTCCTGGATATCTTAATTATTTAAAAGGAATAAAAAAAGAAGCGTGGCACATTCACTTGCTTCAAGTCTTATTTTGTATTGGTTTTTTAATCTTATGGGAGCTTTTAGCGAGCTACGGATTTATCGATGACTTCTTTTTTAGTAAACCATCAGCTATTTGGAACTTACTAATTAAGTATATCGAGAATGGAGAAATCTTTAGACACTTAGGAATCTCATTATATGAAACACTCGTTGGATTAATAATAGGGACACTTGGTGGACTATTTATTGCCATTTGTCTCTGGTGGTCTGACAAATTAGCAAAGGTTCTTGATCCATTTCTCGTTGTCTTAAACGCTCTTCCTAAAACTGCTCTTGCTCCTATTCTAATTGTTTGGGTTGGGGCCAGTGTAAAAGGGATTGTTGTGATTGCCGTAATTACTTCAATTACAGTTACCATTATGTCTGCTTATAATTACTTTACAACTGTTGACGAAGAAAAGATCAGACTAATGAAAAGTTTTGGTGCAAACAAGTGGCAAATTCTCACTAAACTCGTTCTTCCTGCTAACGGAATCAATATGATTAATCTTCTTAAAATTAACATTGGGATGACTTGGGTTGGGGTGATTGTTGGGGAATTTATTGCCTCACGTGCCGGAATTGGTTACTTAATTGTTTATGGTGGACAAGTCTTCAAACTTGATATCGTTATGATGGGAGTATTCGTTTTAGCTATCTTTACACTCATTATGTACCAAGGTGTTAGTATGCTAGAAAACTATTTAAGAAAAAAACAAAGTGCTAAAAAATAATTAAAAGGGTGATTCAGTATAGAGAATCACCCTTTTAATTAACGAACTTAAAATCACTAGTTAAAGGCTTTTAATTTAACAACAGTAGAATCCGTTCCGAATGTTGATAAGTTATATAAAAACAAGGCACGATCAAAATCATGTTCACGAATATACTCGTATGGATTCATATTAAAGTATCTTAAATCAATAAGATGGATTTCTTCAAAGTTCATCGCTAGAAATGGAACAAAGTTGTGAGCATATGAATCTTTAAAAACAATGAGTTTCTTTCCATTTTTCATACTACTTTTTACAATAGTCAATGGATGATTGCCATTGATAAACATTGAATACTTATCTTTTTGGTTTAAGTAATCATAATTGTACAATCCATCCAAAGCTTCATTTTGAGCATCCCAAGTAACCGAGAACTCAACTTCATCGTTTGGAATATAAAGCTGAATTGCATCCGGTTTTAAATGATGATTATTAGCTTTTGAGTAATATGTTCCGTAAAACTCAGTTGATACTGTTTCAACTCGATAATCTAAATAAGGGGTCATTCCCCACTCATTCATGAGTTGTTGATACACATAATAAGCACCTAGGGTGGTCCAATGATGATCAGTTTTATAATAGATATACTCATTTCTATGCTCATTTAACACATTATATGCATTCATAAAGTCAATGGTTAACTCATTTTTTGCGGTTTCTAACATCCTAGCTTGATCAAACGTTGGGGCAAATAACGGAAGCTTATCCTCATATATTTTCACAGCAGTAGGAACTAAAAGAGCCGTTGTGTTTAAGTTAGGCATCTTATCATGAAAGATATTAATCGCTTGTAAATTCTTTTCAAAGTATGAACCCTCCTGCTTAAAAACTTCTAATAAATAACCATCCTTCCCAAAGTAAACCCCATTATTCTCACCCTTTTGTAATAAACGTTCCATATCAGACTTTAGTCCAACCCACTCATCCTTCATGACAAATTGATCAGTCATATACTTATCAAACTTCTGTGTATAGCTTCCCGATAATAAACTTTCAAAAGAAAACTGTGGGAACTGTTGAAGTGGGCGATTTTCAGTTTCAGAAATCTCACGATCTTTATCAACCACGTTTGCGATTGATAAACCAAAAATAAAGATTAAAAATATGCTAATCATAACTTTATTTTTTATAGCTTCCATCTCACCTACCTCCTTTAAAACCTAAAATATAAAAATGGATTATACGATGAATCTACTAAATATGCTGTGGAAAGAGTTAAAATTAAGAGACACGCCACTGGAATAATAATTAATTCAATAATGAGGGAATATTTAGATTGAATTAATTTATGATAAATCACTTTTAATAATGGGGTTGAAGCAATAACTAAAATAAGCAATAAAATTGCATTTGAAGTTAAATAGTGAAGAGTCATTTGATTATACAGTGCGACATCTTCTAGGCTAAACATGACCTTAAAATAGGCTTTTAAGTGTGTAAAGTTATCAAATGCAAATAACCCCCAACCGACAAGTAATAAAAATAACGTATAAATATGTCGGATGATTGTTGGAAACTGATTTAACCACTTCATTAAAAAGGCTTTTTCAAGCGTAATGATCACACCAAAGTAAAGTCCCCATAAAACAAAATTCCAACTTGCGCCATGCCATAATCCAGTTAAAAACCAAACAACAAAGACATTAAAATAAGTGCGACATTTCCCTTTTCGATTTCCACCTAATGGGATATAAACATAATCTCTAAACCATGTACCAAGGGAAATATGCCAACGACGCCAAAACTCAGTAATACTTTGTGAAATATACGGATAATTAAAATTTTCTAACAGTTCAAATCCAAACATCTTTCCAAGTCCAATAGCCATATCTGAATAGCCACTAAAATCGAAATAAATTTGAAGTCCAAAGGCAATCACACCAAGCCACGACGTTAAAACTGAAAGATTTGAGGTCTCTGTTGATGAAATTTGATCCCACAACAAACCAATATTATTTGCTAACAAAACCTTCTTTCCAAGTCCAATGATAAATCGTTGAACCCCATCAGCAAATCGGGCTTGAGTCTCTACTCGATTGTTTAATTGATCGGCAACAGTCTGATATCGAACAATCGGTCCTGCAATTAACTGTGGAAACATAGTCACATAGGCGCCTAAGCTAATAATATTTCGCTGCGCTGGTGCATCCTTTCTAAAAATATCGATAGTATACGACATTGTCTGAAATGTATAAAAGGAAATTCCAATTGGTAGAGCAATAGAAGGAATATTAAACTGTGCCCCTAATAATTGATTAATATTAGAAATAATAAAGCCTGAGTATTTAAAAAACATAAGCAATCCTAAGTTAATAAATACTGATGATAAAACAACCCGCTTTGCTTTCTTTGGTTGATCAGCATAATATTCAACCAATAATCCATGAATAAAGTCCACCACCGTAGAAAATAACATTAATAAAATATAGATAGGTTCTCCCCAAGCATAAAAGATGAGGCTCACTATTAATAAAATAAAATTACGACAGTTACGTGGAACAATAAAGTATAAGACTAATGTTAAAGGTAAAAAAACAAATAAGAAAACTAAACTACTAAAAACCAATGATTCTCATCTCCTCTCCTATTATATAAAAAGAAGATTGAGCAAAACCCAATCTACTTTTCTTTATTTATTATTTTACTTGCTCTTCGAAAACTTTAACAATTTCTTCCACTTGTTCACTTGTTACGTATAACACATAATTTCCTTGAGTTTGAATCTTATTTGCTTTTACTAACTCATATTGATCTGGTAAATAACGAGACCACATTGCATCTTGATCTGATAAAACTTTTTCATATGAAGCCTTAATATTTTCAACTGACTCAGCATCTTTAGCTTCTGCAACAATGATTAATTCAGACTTAACATTCATCATAGGCTGTAAAATATATCCTGACTTAATATCTTCTGAATTAAAAATTCCTTCATACATTAACATTTCTTCTTCATTTGTCATGTCAGTTAAATGATATCCAGATAATACCCCATCTTCTAAAGGTGTATCATAAGCTTTTGATAATGTTTCTTGAATTTTTGTTATGATTTGTTTTGGTGACGTTTCACCTGTTTCTCCACCTTGTTCTGAACCTTTACTACATCCAACAGCTAAAACTGTAATTAATAAAGTCATCATTAATAATTTAATCTTCTTCATTTTAACTTCCTCCATTATTTAGTTCGTTTTTACTTAGGTACTTCTCTTCGTTTACATTAAATTAGACGACTGTCTTATGTATATTGTTCCATAATTTCATAAAATAATTAAATTTATGATTAAATAATAACTTAAAACTTCTAGCTATGTTAAAAATATGAAGTATAAAAGAGACTCCTTCATGAACAATTAGAGTCTCTTCCTGATGAGATTATTAAATTTGATAGGTCTTTAAAGCCTGGGCTAACCTAATAGGGCTAACACTTTGTTCATCCCCATCGACATAATATTCATAATTTTTAAAAAGCCTTAATAGATTAAAAAATAAATCTAAATCATCATCCAAGACATAAGTCGAATATAATTCACCATTAACTTTCACAGTAATTCTTTGGCGAACTAGATGTGTAATTTTAGCATCAGCAACCTCATAATATAGCTCAATTGTTTCAAACTGTTCCGGTAAGCTTTTAAGGAAACCAATTAATTTCAAGGCATCTTCATCATAAGGTTGTGATTCATTCGAATTAATGACAATAGTATATCTAATTAAAACTGGCTTTTTTAGCTGACCATTATTAAATTCGATAATGTTAAGTGTTTCAGTTTTTAACATATTATCCCCCCCTTAATTTCTGACGATGCACAATCAATCATAGGCACTACCTCAAAAAGTATATGTTCGATGATTTTCAGATATGCTTACATATTTGTTTAGAAAGTTGTCTTGCAGATTTTAAAACGAGGGAAATTCCAGTTCCGGGATGTGTACAATCACCTACAAAATATAATCGCTTTAAATCATCACTTTGATGGTGGGGTCTAAAGTAATTCGTTTGGGTTAAATCATGACTCAATCCAAATGCAATCCCTTCATAACAATTAAAGTGTGTGGCTAAATCTACTGGGGTTAAGTATTTTTCTACTTCTACTAACTCGTTAAAATGTTCAATCTTTGTTACCTGAGCTAAAGCTTTATAAATTTGTTCTTTTAATAACAAGATAGTCTGCTCATTCCACTCAACATTTTGTGCCTTTAAGTTAGGCACTCGAATAATAACATTAATCACCTCACCATTAGTTGGAGCCATCCCTTCATCCATACGACTTGGAACATAAAAATAAAAAGAGGATTCTTTTGGTAACTTTCCATCAAAAGCAGATTGGATATTTTCTTTAAATGCTTGATTAATATAAATATTATGAATATTTAACATGGGAAGCTTTTGTTTAAGTCCTAAGTATAAGATAAAAGCAGAACATGATAAATGATATTCTTTTGGACGTATAATTGACTGTAATTCATGCATCACATAAGGTACCTGTGCATTGGCAATAATATAATCTCCTTTATCAATTCGATCAGATAACTGTATACCCAAAACACATTTATCTTCAATTACTAAACTTTCAACAAGTGAATTCGTATGAATAATTCCTCCCCACTCTTTAATCAGTTGCTCCATGACTTCCACAAGACGATACATCCCTCCCTTTAAATGCGGTAATCCATAAAATTGTGACACACCTGGTAATAAAGTATAAATACTTGAACAATCATAGGGCGACATTCCAATATACATTGTTTGAAAGCAGATATACTCTTTTAATTTTTCATCCTTAATAAATTTAGAAACATAATCATAAACATTACTCAATGGTTCTAACTTAAAAATTTCTTTTAAATGTTTAAATGTAAAAAATGATGAAGCTTGATCACACGATTGACTTAAAAACGCTTGATTAGCAAGTTGATATTTCTCATAAATATCACTCATTAATTGAAAATAGCCTACTGCATCTTTAGTAGAAATAGATTCTAATTGCCTATTTAATTTAATTAAATCAGTAGAAAAATCATAATAGGTTCCATCTTTAAAAAAGGTATAATATAGCGATTTAGGATAGCTTATTTCTATATAGTCTTCTAATCTCAATCCTAACTCTTCAAAAAGCAAATAAAACTCTTGAGGCATCATAGAAATCGTGGCGGTTAAATCAAATGTATATCCCTTTTCCTGAATACGATTAACTCTTCCTCCTACCTTATCTTCTTTTTCATATATAACTACTTCATATCCAGCATTTAATAATCTCAAAGCAGTGGCTAATCCTCCAATCCCTGCCCCAATAATAATGACTTTTTCCTTCATTAAAATCACATCCTATTTTTATTAGCAACAAACACCCATTAATATATCCCTAAGCAAAAAAGGTAATACATCGGAATCCAATGTATTACCTTTTTAAAATTAATATTTTTGACGATCACGTAATGCTTTTTCAATTTGACGATTAGCATCTTTTGCTTTTAAATCTTGGCGCTTATCATAATTTTTCTTACCTTTAGCAATCCCGAATAATAGCTTCGCATAACCATCTTTAATGTATAACTTTAATGGGATTAAAGAGTATCCTCCCATTTTTTGAACTCCAATTAAACGAGCAATTTCACGTTTATGAAGTAATAACTTTCTTGTACGAAGTGGATCGTGATTAAATCTATTTCCTTGCTCATAATGAGAAATATGCATATTGTGAACAAAAGCCTCATTACGCTCAATTCGAACGAATGAATCACGTAAATTAACTTTCCCCGCGCGAATTGACTTAATCTCTGTTCCCTGAAGAACTAATCCCGCTTCAAAGGTATCTTCGATGAAATAATCATGCCCAGCTTTTTTATTTTGAGCAATTGTTGATCCCACACCTTTTGGCATCTCTTCACCACCTTTTAAAAACTTTATTTTTCTAATTCACCATAAGTAATATAGTCAACAACATCGACATTTGGTGAGTAAGTCTCCATTAACGCTTTGATAGATTCAAAATACTCAGCTTGTGCAGAGTCAATCAATGGTACTAATCGATAACCTTTAGTTGAAGCTTCAGCATAATTATAAGTCGGCATAAACTGAGGTTGACCTATTTCAATTTCGACCCCATCACCAATTGTTGTTTTGTTAATATCAATCTTCATGATACCACCTACTAGGCGTTCAAGTCCAACCTGACCTGAAATAAAATTACCTAATGAATAAGCAACAACTGTTTCATTTCCATCTTTCCCAATTAAACGATCCATCGGTTGTAACACATGAGGATGGCTTCCGATAATCACATGAACACCTTGATCGGCTAGCCATTGAGCTTGTTCAATTTGTGCTTCACTTGGAGTATTTGAATATTCCACTCCCCAATGCATCGAAACGACAATCACATCAGAGACACTTTTTGCTTTTTCAATATCAATCGCAGCTTGTTCATAATCAAACTCATTCGCTAAATAAGATTTATCGTCTGGGACACGATAACCATTAAATCCATAAGAATAGGCCAATAAAGCTAATTTAATTCCGTTCTTTTCAATGACAGAAATCTGATCACGTTTTTCTTTAGAATCAGTTGATCCAGCCGTAATAATTCCCTCGAACATTTCCCAATTTTTCTCGGCAGCTAAAACTCCAGATTCCCCTTTATCTAACGTATGATTATTAGCACGAGCAAACATATTGAATCCAACATTAATTAAATCTCTTGCAATTTCATAAGGACTGTTAAAATTAGGATAAGAAGATAATCCAACTTCAACACCTCCAATATTTGTTTCTTGATTGGCAAACCCAAAATCTGCTGGCTCAATATATGGTTTTACATTTTCCAATAACGGGCTGAAATCGAAGGTATCTTCTTCTAAGCGAAAATCATTATAAACTGTGTCATGAAGCAAGATATCACCAACTGCTACCATTGTTGCATCATAGACGTGAATTTCTGGCCCTTGTGAAAAAGTAATTTCAATGATACCTTCATAAGGATTAGCATCATAACTGATAGGATAGCCTTGATTCACATCATTTGAATATTGTGGCTCATTATACACAATTTCTTTAGGATTAATTAGTTGTTCTTCCACTAACTGATTTAAGTAAGCTTTAATCTCAGATTCCGATTGACTTGAAACATCTTCTCCTTTAGAGAATATTAAAACAACATCACAATCTTCGTTTTTATTACATTTTTCCTGGTTGGCAACAGTACCATATGGTACTGTGTCAGAGTAGACATTCTGATAAACAATTGTAATATCGTTGCCTGCCTCATAGTGCTTGACACGGTCAACATTCCATCCAATCATATCTGGTAGAACAAATGATTGAGCTAATACCAATAAACCAACCATGACGAATAAGAACAAAATGACATTACGCCACTTAATTGATTTTAGTTTCTTCATCATGACTTCCTTGCTCCCTTTCAGCATTTAAACTATTTTTTATTTTTCCCTTGCCCTACTGGCTTAGATCCTTTTGATTTTTTACGTTTTGGTTTAGGATTCTTAAACGTACTGTCCGATGGCTTCGATGATTTACGAGAACGCACTGGACGATAATCTTTTGTATTCCCTTTTCTATCTTTCGAACGCTCTTTAGAGCGATTATTTCTTGAAGATGACGTTCCACGCGTATCAATACGTTTGAATCCACGTCTTTGACGACTTTTACTCATTCCAACTAATTGGAAATCAATCGTACGCTCCTCTTTGCTTGCTGCTGCAACGACAACTTTAACAATATCACCTATTTTATAAATGGCCTTTGTACGGCGTCCAATTAATGCTAAGTTATCCTCATCAAATTCATAGTAGTCATCAGTTAAATCATTCACATGAACAAGCCCTTCAATCGTATTCGGTAATTCAACGTACATTCCCCATTTCGTTACCGATGAAACAACACCTTCAAACTCTTCGTCAATAAATTGAGTCATATATTCTGCTTTTTTCATATCTTCTACTTCACGCTCTGCGTCGATAGCATCACGTTCACGTTTTGAGGTTTGTTCACCAATCTCTGGCATGATTGCAGTGTAATAATCTAATGTTTCTTTTGATAAATCTTGATCAAATAAATAGCGACGGATTAAACGGTGAACAATTAAGTCTGGATAACGTCGAATAGGTGATGTAAAGTGAGTATAAAACTCCGCTGCCAATCCAAAGTGTCCTAAACTTTCTTCACTATAGCGAGCTTTTTGTAAAGAACGTAGCATCATGGTATTAATCGCGGCATGTTCTGGTTTTCCATGAACAGCTTCTGTAATCATTTGAAGTGCTTTAGGATGAACATGATCTTTTGTTCCTTTAATTTCATAACCTAAAGCGCGAGCTAATTTGTAGAAACGTTCTAGCTTCTCTGGTTTTGGATGCTCATGGATACGATAAATAAAAGGGACGTCCATCCAGTGGAAATGTTCAGCCACTGTTTCATTTGCTGCTAACATAAAGTCCTCTATAATACGTTCTGCAATTTCACGTTGGCGTAATACCACATCAATTGGGAATCCATACTCATCGACAAGAATTTTTGACTCTTCTAAATCAAAGTCAATTGATCCGCGGTCATGACGTTTTTCGCGTAATATTTTTGAAAGATCATACATTAATTTAAACGTTGGAACTAATGTAGCATAACGTTCACATAATTCTGGATCTTCATCAATTAAAATACGATTCACATGATTATACGTCATACGCTCCGTTGTTTTAATAATTGATGGGAAGATTTCATGACTTACCACTTCACCTTTTGGTGAAATCTCCATTTCACATGTAATTGTCAAACGATCCACTTGTGGATTTAGTGAACAAATCCCATTTGATAAACGGTGAGGAATCATTGGAATTACACGATCAACTAAATAAACACTCGTTCCACGGAAGAAGGCTTCTCGATCTAATGGTGATCCTTCTGTGACGTAATAAGAAACGTCAGCAATCGATACCCCTAATAAATAGTTTCCATTATCAAGCATACGAACATGAACAGCATCATCTAAGTCTTTAGCATCATCACCATCAATTGTTACAATGGTTTCACCACGTAAATCACGACGCCCTTTATAACTTTCTGGGTCTGGTTCATTTGGAATTTCAGCTGCTTGTTGTAATGCTTCCGGACTAAATTCAGGCACGATATCATACTTATATACAACTGATAAAATATCAATTCCTGGATCATTTTTATGACCTAAAATCTCAGTAACTTCCGCTTTAACAACATTGTTTTCTAAATAATCCACAATGCGAACACGAACTTTATGATCCTT
This sequence comes from Turicibacter sp. T129, assembly GCF_025594975.1. Classification (NCBI taxonomy): domain Bacteria; kingdom Bacillati; phylum Bacillota; class Erysipelotrichia; order Erysipelotrichales; family Turicibacteraceae; genus Turicibacter; species Turicibacter sp. T129. Next base: position 30,360 of record NZ_JAMQUU010000007.1, read on the forward strand.
TACTGCGCCTTTCGTTTTATTCTTTGGAATGGCTACCACTGCATGATAACGTGAATTATCTGGTTTAACATAACCGACCTGCTTGATTTCATAATACGTCCCAATGAAATCTTTCATTCCACGTTCGAGAACTTGAGCGATTTCACCTTCTAGACTATCTCCTTTAGAAGAAGGTAAGATTTTAACTAAAACTGTATCTTTATGTAAAGCACCATTTAAATCTTCACTACGAACATATACATCATCCATGTCATCAATTTCAACAAATCCAAAACCTTTTGGATGAATGGAAATAATTCCTTTATAATATCCTAAATCACGCGCCAAATCATAGCGATCATTTTTAGAACGAACAACAATCCCTTCATCTTCAAGGGCAACCATTAATTTAACAAATTGCTTAAACGCATCTGTTCCTTCAATTTGTAAATATTCTACTAATTCATCAATCGTCATCGCCTCATACTGGCTTGACCCTAATAATTCTAATACTGTATTGCGCAAGTAGCACACCTCCAACTCATAACTTCTATTCTATCATAACTAAACAAACATTTAACCATTTTTTACTACAATAAGATAAAGTACATCATCTTACTTATCTATCACTAGTTTATACAAATGTGCTTATTTTATATCACTATTATCATCTCTATATGATAAAAATAACCAATATTTACGAAAAGTGACTAATCTCATTACTTAAAATCATTCTGATATAGGGAATTAAATGTAGGCTAAGATCATAGAAATATTAAATCAAAACAATAAAGAACGGCTGAATGATCATCATTTAAACGCTCCTCAAATATACCTTTTATATCTCTTAGACCCTACATAACCTTTATTAAAAATAGACTAAAAATAAAAAAACTCATATTCTAATTGAATATGAGTCATCTATTACTTCATAAAAATAATTAATCCTAAGATTAAGAAAATCACTGAACAGATATATGTCGCACGAACAATATAGGCTTCTGCTCCACGTTCTTTTTGATTTTTAAACAATTCACTATTGCCACCAGAAAGAGAATCACTTAACCCTTGTTTAGAACTTTGTAAGGCTACTAAAATAATTAGGATTACAGAGACAATCATAAATAAAACATCTACAACACCGTATTGAAACATCCTAAACCCTCCTTAGACTATAACAAAACTGTACCATATCCTACATACAATTTCAACCATTATTTAAGGATGCGACAATATAATAGAAATATATTCCAACAATCATTAAAGAAGGTAAAGCGTATAAAATTAAATTCTTAACTTCTTTTCTGACCAGCATATAAGTTAAAATAATCGACTCACTTAATCCAACAATCACAAGTAATGTATTAGAAGTATCCGCAATTTCAAAAATACTCCCCGATAAATAGAATAAATCAGTCAAAGCAATAATGGCGAAATTAAATAAATTACTTCCTACAATATTCCCAACTGCTAAATCATAATTCTTTAAACGAATTAGACTAATCAAGCTTGTCATTTCCGGCAAGGATGTTGCAACTCCTAAGAACATCGCTCCAATAAACGAGGATCCAATTCCCGTTGATTGAGCAATTTTATCTGTTGTAATAGAAATGAACAGACTCGAAAATACAAGAACGATAGCCCAAAAAATAAATTGAAAAATCAATAGAGGTAAAGAACAACATGATTGATCACAGCTACTATTGGCGTCTTCTTCATCTGAGATTAATCTTAAATTAATATAATATAAGATACCGATAAAGATGGATGAAATACCTACATGACCAATGCGCCCCATCGTCAAACTATAAAAACTAAATAAAATAATGAGGTAAATAACCGTACTAATAATATTTGTTTTTGTATTCGATTTTCCAGTATGATTAAATAGCATAGCTTTTATAAAAAACAAATTCCCAACTGCTAAGATAAAAATATTAAATGTATTACTTCCTAAAATATTACCAAATGCTAAATCGGGATTATTTAACATCGTTGTGGAGGAAATACTAGTAATTAACTCAGGAAGCGATGTCACCCCTGCTAATAAAATTCCACCTATTAACGCCCCACCCATTTTTGTTTGTTTATCCAACTCATCCACACAGGATGAGATGCGAATGGATGATACAACAACTATGATTGATAAAACTAAGTATTGTAATAATAATACTCCCATATAACAGATCCCCCTACTACAACTATAATCCTTTTAATGTCTTTAAACTGTATGATAAGGATTCTGACGATATGTAGCCTTCTCATTTATTCTAAATACTCGACAAAAAAAGTTCGCTATACGCGAACTTTTTGCTTCCATTCCTTTAACGCTTCAAATGAATAACGACAAACAATCTTTAAAATCCCTGCAATCGGGATAATAAAAATCATTCCAACGACTCCAAAAATTTGTCCTCCAATAATAATAAGTGTTAATAAGATAATTGGATGGAAATCAATAGATTTTGAAAAGACAAAGGGTTTAATAAAATTCCCTTCAATAAAATTCAAGGCCATCACTCCAAGAACAACATAAACAGGTGTCCAAACTGAAACCATTAATCCAAAGATAGCAGCTGGAATCGTTCCAATAATTTGACCGACATAAGGGATAATATTCAAAAAACCGATTAATGTTCCAAATACGATGGCATTATCTAATCCTATAATTGAAAAATAAATCGAAGCAATGATTGATAAGGCTAATGAAACTAACAATGTCCCAGAAACATAGCCTTTAACTACTTCTTCTGATTCTTTTAATACTTCAAAAACTTTATTCCATTTCTGCTTAATTAAAAAAATCTTAATCTGATCTCGAATCTCATAAAAATTCTTTAAAATATAATATAAAACAACTGGAACTAAAAAAATCATTCCTAGTACTAAGGTAAAACTACTACTAAATGAAGATATCCAATTCCCCATCTGATTTAAGACCTTAGAAAAAATTTCAAATAATTGAGAGTTTTGAGAAAAGAGTTTGCTAAAATCGTACTCATAAAGATTCATATAATCAAATTGCCACGTATCAAGTAATGTCTGAACCTTTTCCATTAATGCTGGAATTCGATTCATCACCTCTTGAGTGTTAACCACTAAATAAGGAATGAGACTAAAAATAGCATAGATAATTGCACCAATAATTGAAATAAATGTAATCAAGATCGAATAAGAACGTTTAATTTTTAACCGGCAAAAGAAATCAACGAGTGGATTTAATAGATAGGCAAAACAAATTACAATTAAAAATGGGCAAATAATCATATTCAACATTGAAAAAACAGGTTTAAGAATTGGGAAAATTAATTTAATAATATGGATAACGACTAGTACACCAATCAAAATAATTAAATAATTAATCCATTTATAATTTAAAGATTCATGTGATGGTTTCATCAGACTCCCCCTTGTTTTAACTATGACTAGTTTATCATACTCTAAATATAATTGTATTATTTTGGATAAAAAATAAGAATATATTTTAAGATAGAACTTCATATATATCTATGAGGTGAAATCTATGTCGCATTTCTAGGATTAACCTTAGCTATCAAAAACTCCGGTACTAAGACATCCATCATACAGATCGATAATAATAGCAGTCAATTTTTTATACTTTCCAAAAATAATTACCTATTATCTAAGACAATAAGATACTTTTATACATAAAAAAACCTCTCTTCGTCGGAGGAAGAGAGGTTTTGATAGAGTCATTCTCTTAAAAAATAATTAAATTATTTTTTTAAGTTGTAGAATGATTTAACTCCGTTGTAAACAGCTTGTTGTCCTAATTCGTCTTCGATACGTAATAATTGGTTGTATTTTGCAATACGGTCTGTACGAGACATAGAACCTGTTTTAATTTGTCCAGCGTTTGTAGCAACTGCGATGTCAGCGATTGTAGCATCTTCAGTTTCTCCAGAACGGTGAGATACAACTGCAGTGTATCCAGCTTTCTTAGCCATTTCAATAGCTTCGAAAGTTTCAGTTAATGTACCGATTTGGTTAACTTTGATTAAGATAGAGTTTGCAACGTTTTTCTCGATACCTTCAGCTAAACGCTCAGTGTTAGTTACGAAGAAATCGTCTCCAACTAATTGCACTTTATCTCCGATTTTCTTAGTTAAGTAATCCCATCCAGCCCAGTCGTCTTGGTCTAAACCGTCTTCGATTGAGATGATTGGATATTTTTCGCATAATTCAGCGTAGAAGTCACATAATTCTTCAGATGTGAATACTTTTCCACCTTCACCAGCTAAAACGTATTTTCCATCTTTGTAGAACTCAGAAGAAGCAACGTCCATAGCGATCATAACGTCTTTACCTGGAACATATCCAGCTTTTTCGATAGCTTCTAAGATAACTTTGATAGCAGCTTCATTTGATTCTAAGTTTGGAGCGAATCCACCCTCATCACCAACTGCAGTGTTTAATCCCATACCGTGTAATACTGATTTTAATGCATGGAATACTTCAGCTCCCATACGGATAGCTTCTTTGAATGTTGGAGCTCCAACTGGCATGATCATGAACTCTTGGAAGTCGATGTTGTTGTCAGCGTGCTCTCCACCGTTGATGATGTTCATCATTGGAGTTGGTAATTCTTTAGAGTTGAATCCACCTAAGTAACGGTATAATGGTAATCCAACGAAATAAGCAGCAGCATGAGCAACAGCCATAGATACACCTAAGATTGCGTTAGCTCCTAATTTTCCTTTGTTTTTAGTTCCATCTAATGCGATCATTAAACGGTCGATTCCACATTGGTCAGTAACATCCATACCAACTAATTCAGGAGCGATGATGTCGTTAACGTTTTTAACAGCGTTTAAAACACCTTTTCCTAAGTAACGAGATTTATCTCCATCACGTAATTCAACTGCTTCGTAGATTCCTGTAGAAGCTCCAGATGGTACTAAAGCACGTCCGAATGATCCACTTTCAGTTGTTACTTCTACTTCAACAGTAGGATTTCCGCGAGAATCTAATACTTCGCGAGCATATACATCAACAATATAAGGCATGTATGACATCTCCTTCTTTTCTAAAATTTTCACACTTCTTATTATAATACATTTTTTTGCATATTAAAGACATTTTTAATTTGTAAACGCTATTTTTTTATAAATTAAACCAATCTAATCTATTCCAAATAACGTTCACATCAGTGATTATGAAAACGAATGTTTTATTTATATGCCGTGAATAATATGAACTAAATAAGCAACTTTTATGCTTCAAATTAAAAAAATAAAAAAATCCAGCATACGCTGGACTCAATTATTCTAAAATGGTGACGAGTGCGAGAATCGAACTCGCGACGACGCATTACCATTGCGTTATTTTACCACTAAACTAACTTGGCTTTTTACAATTACATTTTAACACATTTTACCTATTTTTAAAATAAAAATACTACTTTAACTTAAAATAACTGGCTCTCTTAAATCAAAAGATTAAGATTAAATCATTTAAAGTGCTAGCATAATGAAAGAAACAACTTATTAAATTAGATATCTCATCGGTAAAAACATTTTTCTTATTAGGAAAAATAGCTAATAAATTAAGGAAGGCTCTTATTTAACTCCTATAAACGATGTATAATGTCTTTAACACCTAGTCTTTATTTGATTATGAAGGTAATCAACTGCAGATACGATTCAACTCGACGCTAATATTATTACTTATAAAGACTTAAACGATTTAGAAGTCCTCTACGATTAGTTTGATGGAGAGGTTCGTAAAGAAGAACTTTTTTATAAAGAGATTGGTTACGGATGAAGTCTTATAAATCTTTAAAGAGCTTTATCCCCTTTCCAAATTAAAAAATGAAAATGATTAATCACTATAATAACTCAGATGAGTGATAAATATATACTAACAATAAAAGGCCTTATTTTTAAAAAAATTACAAATTAAGGTTCTGTTTTAAAAGAGTGTTGATATTTCTTTAAAACATACTAATTTACTTAGATCATTGTTCGATAACTACAAGATACAGTAGTTAATATCAATGTTTTTAAATATCAACATTTGTCTAAAACACAGGATAAATTAAAAAGGTTCTATAATATTTG